>LOEW01000220.1 GCA_001516045.1 Desulfosporosinus sp. BRH_c37 | reverse complement strand
GCTTAAAATAATCGATGTGAAAACGAAGCACATTCCCATCATCAATAGCATTCGTTATGGTATAGGGATGCAGCTCTTTTTCAAAAACATCTTTTGTGGTGATATAAGAACCAACCGTGCCATCGATTTTTTTATAGGTTGCATTTTCGACAAATATAGGTGTTCCGGTAAAGCCAAAAAGCTGTGCTTTCGGGAAAAAGTTTTTAATTGCTTCATGATTGTCGCCAAACTGTGAGCGATGGCATTCGTCGAAAATTATGGCGATACGTTTGTTGCTGAGCTTTGCCAAGCGGTCTTTGTAGGTAGGTTCGCCCCTTTTCTTCTTCTCTTGGTTACGCTTGCTATCTTCATCAAGAGCGAGACCAAGCTTTTGAATTGTGGTAACAATAACTTTGTCACGATAATCATCCGAAGTAAGCCGTTTAACTAAACTTTCTGTGTTGGTATTCTCTTCAACGCAGCCTTCTTGGAACTTGTTGAATTCTTCCCTGGTTTGTTTGTCGAGGTCTTTTCGGTCAACGACAAAAAGGCATTTTTCAATGTTTGGATTGTCTTTTAATAGCGTTGATGTCTTAAAAGATGTAAGAGTTTTGCCGCTTCCGGTGGTATGCCAAATATAGCCGTTTCCACGGTTTTGCTCAATACAATCCATGATGGCTTTAACCGCATATATCTGATATGGACGCATAATCATCAATTTCTGCTCACTTACCACAAGTACCATGTAGCGGCTTATTAGTTGCCCGAGAGTGCATTTTGGCAAAAACTTATCAGAAAAATCATGAAGATGGGTAATTTTGTTATTGTCCTCGTCTGCCATCTGATAAATTGGCAAAAAGCGCTCGTCTGCATTAAAGCAAAAGTGCTCCTTGTGATTATTTGCAAAATAATATGTGTTACTCTCATTGCTCACAATAAAAAGCTGCATAAAGCAAAGCAACGAGTTTGTATAACCATTGCCCGGGTCATTTTTATATTCTACGATTTGCTCCATTGCTTTTTTAGGTGTGATTTGCAGTGACTTCAGCTCAACCTGAACAACAGGAACACCATTGATGAGGATAATAATATCATAACGATGATTGCTGTTATCTGTGTTTATGCGTAGTTGGTTTATCACTTCAAATTCATTTTTACACCAGTCTTTGATATTAACGAGTGAATACTGCAGTGGCGTATCATCATCGCGTTTAAATGTATTTATTTCTCGTAATGTTTTGGCCGCTGTAAACACATCAGATGAAATAATTCCATCTCTTAGGCGTGCAAATTCAGAGTTGCTTAAATTCACTTTGTTTAGTCTTTGAAAATGCGCTCTGAAATTAGCTTCCATCGAAGTTTTATCTATAATATCTTCACGGTATGTGTATTTTAAATCTTTAAGCTTATCAATAAAAGAAGCTTCTATTTGCTTTTCAGCTTTCATTATTAATCTCCTCTCAATTTAGTTTTCGTACCAAAAACCGCTGTGTTTTTCATGAGCACACCTCACCAAAAAAAGATACCATTTATCGTTTTGTTTCTTTCGCCATTATTGTTCGCCCATCTATCGGCTTTTCGGCATTTTGGGGAATAGCCCAAACACGACCGAGGCGATAAGCTCCGGGGATACGACCTTTATCACAGAGCACTTCAACTCTGCGCTGGGTAAGACCCCATTCTATTGATTTATCTTTCGGTGTAACATAATCCATAGCAAAAACTCCTGTTAAAGTATGTCAGCATTATTATACATCTCTCAAGCGAATAATAAAAGGTCTTTTTTCCCAAATAATGGATAATAACAAATGGGTAAAAAAACGTGTAGCCATTGAAACTACACAGTCTTTTGCATTTGAGCTTAAGAGGGGACTTGAACCCCTGGCTTGCTGATTACAAGTGAGAGACCTCCTACTGTAATCTCTATCCTACGACAGGAGATCTTTTTCATGTCCGATTCCGAAGGGGCAACGCATTTCCGCAAACCCTCCATTTTTTAACTGGTTATTTCATTTCTGACTACTTCTTCAACTGCATTTCGAATATTGTTCATTCTCCCGACCCATTCCATCTGATTTTTGGCTTTTAACTGCTCGGTTACTCCTTGTTGCAGGGAATATTCTCTAACCAGTCTGTTAATCATCTCCATGGCTTTAATGTCAACCTCGTGTAGGTAGGCATTGATCCGTCCAGAAAGAAGGAATTCAGTATACATCATTGGCTGATTCTCTTTTAGATATTGCAAATGTTCTCTTCCGAATCTCCTGATTTCGTATTCCTGTTTTTGTGAATCCAAACCAGAAATATGGTAATCGCCGTTTCGTGTATAGCTAATGCCTGATTTCTTATCTGCGATATGCTTTTTCATTGTAAAATCCTCCTCATCGTTCATAATCTTGTTTTCCAGCAATTTTCCATGTTGCCGTTCCCTCGCCTCCCCTTCCAAAAACTTCACTTTTTCTTTCACTCCTTGCCTTATCCGCAATTTCCTGTACCTTTACTTCACTAATTATCTCATCTGTCCTGTATCCTCCCAAAAACCGACGCAGCCGGTTGTAATCTTTCTCAATTCCTTGAAGGCGTTCACCTTTTGCGTCGCTTATTTCAAGACGTTTATATAGGCTTCGAATTTGACTATTTGCTCGATCAAGTTCCGTTATCAGCTCTCTTGTCTTTTCAAAGAACTGTGATAAGATACTGCGAATTACAATTTTAAGTTTTTGCACCAATGGAGCTGCTACTTTCTCTCTATAACTTTTTGCTGTCATCAACGGCCTTGGTTCCGGCAATTGATATTCCGGGTCACTATCGTAATGACCGGCATGATGGGGATAAACCTTTCTTTGCTTTCCACTGTTTGCTGCTGATCTTGGACATCCACCAGCCGAGAAAGGAAATCGTCAAGTTCTTCCTGCTTGCCGGTAATTGTATCCTCAAGTGCAACGACTTCTTTGGCGCGCTGAACTTTTTTGTAGTCAATGACACTCAAGTGCTCCTCGTGGGTTCCAAACTGTTCCCACTCAATGCCATGGCGCTCCATCACCTGCGCAAGCTTCTCTTTCTCTGATTTGACCCATTGGTTCCACTCCGTGTCACCCCTGGTACCACCAGTGAAACTTTGATTAGCCAGCGCCTGTTTGAGAGAAACACGGGTGTCCAGCCCGCGCTTGCTGCCGGTGGTAAACGGTATAAAATCTACATGCAGGTGCGGCGTGACTTCATCCATATGCAGATGAGCAGAAAATACTTTTAGATAGGTATTACGCTCTTGAAAGCCGCTCATGAACTCGCCGAGCATCTTTGCCGCGAGCTGTCCATCGGCAGATTTTGAAGCCATATTTTCCATGTTGCCCACCTGAAAAATGACCTCATAAAATAATTTTTCCTGTTTGGCGTTCTGATTTTTTCATAATAATCGTTAATGCAGCGGTCGCTCTGGTCTGCATAGCATTGTATCGCTGGAGTGCATCATCAAAAAGCTCATGGTACACATCTTTGATGGGGATATTGCAATAAGATATATTAAACTGTGACCTATCGCTGTCTATATTGGAAGCTATAAACTGACGACTGTTGTGGTTTGTCGAGGTTGTACAGGATACATAAAGCACTTGAAAAGCTGTAACTGTTATCAATCTGTTATCACTAAGCATAAAACGCCCCGAGATCCTTGATTTACTGAGGTTCTCGGGGCTGTGTTTCTTATTCCCACTCAATCGTTCCAGGCGGCTTCGAGGTAATATCATAAACCACACGATTGACTCCTTGCACCTCATTCACTATCCTTGAGGATATACTCTCTAAGAGTTCATACGGCAACCTTGCCCAATCCGCGGTCATGGCATCTTCGCTGGTGACAGCTCTTAGAATGATGGGATACTCATAGGTACGGCCATCACCCATTACACCAACGCTTTTAATCGAAGGGAGGACGGCAAAACTCTGCCATAATTCACGATACATTCCTGCTCGACGAATTTCTTCTATGATAACAGCATCTGCTTCGCGTAAAATGTCTAATTTCTCACGGGTCACTTCCCCGAGAATACGGATCGCCAGTCCAGGTCCAGGGAATGGTTGCCGCCAGACAATCTCTTCACTCATCCCGAGTTCAATTCCGAGTTCGCGCACTTCATCTTTAAAGAGCAAACGTAACGGCTCGATCAGTTCAAATTGCATGTCCTCAGGCAAGCCACCCACATTATGATGACTCTTAATCGTTTCCGCAGTATCCGTTCCGCTCTCCACAATATCCGGATAAAGAGTCCCTTGAACCAAGAAATCTACTTGGCCAAGCTTTAAGGCTTCTACCTCAAAGACACGGATAAACTCATTGCCAATCGCTTTGCGTTTCAGTTCCGGCTCGGATACCCCTAGTAGCTTTTGCATAAAGCGTTCATGGACATCCACAAACACCAGATTCAGTTGGAACTGTTCCGTAAATATTTTTTTAACCTGCTCTGCCTCATTCTTACGCATAAAGCCATGATCAACAAAGACGCAGGTCAATTGATCTCCCACTGCTCGATGCACTAATGCCGCAGCAACCGAAGAATCCACCCCACCGCTCAAAGCACATAGGACACGCTTCTTTCCGACCTTAGCACGGATCTCTGCCACTTGCAATTCTATAAAGGACTCCATAGTCCAGTCCCCAACACATTTACAAATATCATAGAGAAATTTTTCTAACATTGCTTGCCCATCTGGGGTATGTTTCACTTCAGGATGAAACTGAACACCATAAAAATGCCGCTCTTCATTCATCATGGCTGCAATTGGAGTATTCCAAGTATGAGCAGCAACCACAAAGCCTTCAGGTAATTCGTGCACAGAATCACCGTGGCTCATCCAACACGGACGCTCTCCACCCAAGTCTTTCCACAGGCCTGATGTCCTATCAACCGTCAGCATGGCTTTCCCATACTCGCTGGCCTCAGGATGTTTTACGTTTCCCCCTAATTGTACCGTCATCAGCTGCATCCCATAGCAAATACCCAATATGGGAATCCCTAAGTTGTAAATTTCAGGGTCCACTTCAGGAGCATTCACTTGGTTTACACTTGCCGGTCCGCCCGAAAAGATAATGCCCTTTGGCTTGCGAGACCGAATTTCCTCAATCGAAGTTTTATGAGAAACCATTTCAGAATACACATGAGCTTCCCTCACACGACGAGCAATAAGCTGATTGTACTGTCCACCAAAATCCAAAACCAATACGACTTCCTGTGTCACGATATTTCATCACCATTCCTGTTTAGTATTATTAGTTCTTCATTTACAAACAGCTTCCCAAGAAGCCTCAACGCCCAGAAGAAACCGCCCCAACTTGTCGTCTCCCCAGAAAACACACAAAGCGCATTTGCGTCATAAACGCAAACAGCACCACAGCCCCTGGTCGTACCAATCCCCGGCGCCCTAAGTCAGATTAGGTTCTTAGCCCAGAAATGCAAGTCAATAACCGGCCCTACTTGCGTCTCCCCAGAAAACACGCCAAGCACATTTGCGTCATAAACGCAACAGCGCCGCGGTATTCTCGGTCGTTCCAAACCCCCGCCAACCCAAGCAAGAGGAAGTTTCTTAGCTTAGAGAGCACGAAGAGAGGAATTGCGTCAATGAGCACAGTCGATAAGGCGTTAAGAACCGCGTTGGTCGCACATGCAGAAAGCCCAGAGGTTACGCGGTTTAGCCTTAGCGACAAGCGAATAGCAATGGAACGTGTGCGAACGTGCTAAGACACTTCCTCCCACTGGCTCCTAATTCTTGTACGCTTCCTGTTTTAACACGCCGATATAGGGCAGATTCCGATACTCTTCGTTGAAGTCAAGGCCGTACCCCACAACAAATTCATCTGGAATCGAAAAACCGTTGTAATCTGGAGTAACCTCCGCTTTCCGGCGGGCGGCTTTGTCGAGTAGAGTAACCACCTTTACGCTTAGAGGATTCCGTCCTTTTAAGTTGTCTTTTAAGTACTTTAAAGTCAATCCCGTATCCACAATATCCTCGGCAATCAAAATGTGGACATCCTCGACACTACGTTCTAAGTCCTTAAGGATACGCACTACTCCAGAAGACTGTGTTGAGACTCCATAGCTTGATAGAGCCATAAAATCATAGGTCAAAGGCAATTTTATCTCTCGGATGAGATCCGCCATAAAGGGAACCGCACCTTTTAATATCCCAAGGACTAAGATTTTTTTTCCTTTGTAATCTCGAGTAATCTCAACGCCAAGTTCTGCCACACGCCTTCCCAAGTCTTCCCTAGAAATTAATACTCGTTCAATATATTCTTCCATTTAGGGCACCTCCAACTTACGATAAAACTTATCTTAAAACTATATCAGAGGCTTGTCCATTGTGCAAACGTTTTACGAGTCAACAACGGTCCAAAGCACTAATTTTTTTCGTTAAGATACTAATGAGGCAGAAATAACCCAGAGAGTTATTTCTGCCCCTTTTGCACCCATAGGAACACCGTTTTTTAAATATCCGGCGCTTGTATATTTATCTTCTTTCCAATATCCTTAAACTCAAGTGTCATTGTCATTGGGTCGGACTTCACTTTATTTTTGGCTTCAATTATTGCTTTTACTAGAATTTTATCAGACTTACGAATATATAATGTATACTGGAAATCGGTCCAAAATACCTCCATCATTTGATTCTGCACGCTGGGTGATAAATGACATACCCAAACTTTTTCTCCATTTACTTTCCCTTGATCGCTAAGCATCACCTCTCCAAGCTCTTTCATTTGAAGCGAAGATAAAGGGTTGAGCTCCGCCAAAAAGACTTCCTGAGCTGCTAGAGCGTTTGCAAATCTGATCCACTTCTTACTAAAAGGATCTTTACTGTAAGTAGAATCCCCCATTTTGATCATCTCTACTTCGCTTCCGGCCAGCTGTCCCAAGATTCGAGTGTTCCCACCATCTTTTTCCCCTAGAACCTGAGTGAGTACTCGATCTTTTCCCTCGACCCATTGATGCTGGGTCAAACTGTAGCGAAAAGAGGTCGCTGTGTTCAATCGTTCTAAGCCGTGTTTGACTAAATCCGTAGGGTCTGGTTGCCATAAATAGCGTCCAAGAAGCCCCCCCACCAACACGATACTGATTACGATGATTAACCCATATCCTCTTTTCTTCATCTCATGCCCCCTTTGGCGGAGTTCTTACTCTACAATATGTGTAACTAGTTTGCCCTATTCCACCAATTCAGGAAAGTCATTAATTGACATTGAATATGCTCATAACTGTAAAGATCATATCCACTCGAACCTCGATCACGGCAGGGTTCTGATCTCTGTTGCCCCATTTGCACTAAAGCTCTTCTCCCAATTATCCACATAAAGCCCCGTGGTAGCCCATTCCGACATTACAACGGTTTCCCCTTCGTTCAGTTTTAGCTTAGCGAGAGGTTCCCCGTCAAAATTACCTCCCTTGATGGCATAAACGTATAATCGACCTTTCATCACTACGATAGCGATATCCCTGTTGGGAGAAGTATACGCATCCACGGCTTCCGGTACCCGATCCTTGATATTCTGCCAGCTTAAATACAACGTGTCATACGAGACCAGCTTGGCTGGTGGAACAATATTAACATTAAAGTCGACATAGCCTGGTTTGTCCTCACTGCTATAATTGATGCGCCCTTGGAAAAACCAATGACCGTTTTTACGGACCAAGCCAAAATTTTGCTCGGCCTCGCCTGTACCTATCTCCTTACTATCCCCATTTACGATGGCCTGTTGCACCTGGTCTCTGGCGCTTTTAAATGCCAAGGAACCACTATCTCCCACCAGGTAAGATAACTTAATTCCTTCAGATCCGGCTATATGATCTACGGGCAGAACCTGCAAACGTTGATCTGTCCAAGCTGAGCCATCACTGACTAAAGTTCCGCTCCCATTATTCTCAACAGTCACGTAGTCATTACTGATATAATCTATACTCCTAGCTAAAGTTCCTACTTTATTTAGCCAGCGAGCAGGATTCAGCTTGAGCGGCTGACTTAATGGATCTTTGGTAGAAATGTCATAAGCATACATCACATCTTCGACTTTGCCTCCATCCTGTGCCCGACACACTTTCAGTTGCCAAAAACCACTCTGGCGAGGGAAAAATATATCCTTCTCTCCCAGCAGAGGATGAAGTTGCCCGTTATCAGTGGCTATCCATATAGTTCGATAACTATAGCTCGGATCGCTCTTTCCGTCGGATTTGCCGACTGTTTTAAGCCCCAAGAGTACTCCGGATACTCCGGTTACTCCGGTTACTCCACTTAGGTTCGTCTTCTCCAGCGTTGACTTGCCAGGGATGGGCGTAATAGTGGCCAAAGACGGATCCACAGAATCCAGAACTTTCTCTAAATACAGAGCATTATTTTGGACAAAAGCTACTGCATGCCTGTCATCAATTTTCATAAATTCACCCAGAAAATTATCCGCCGTGGATACCGTCACGACCTCCACTTCCGGACTGTTGAACACCAGCTCCAGCGGCATACTAACAAACTTTGAAAGTAAGTAGGCCTGGGAATTGACCTTTTTTATCTTAAAGGCCGGATTATGCCATACATAGTCTCCCAGACTGGCGACATCCTGAGTAAACTGGGCCGTTTTGCCGATCCAAACCTGATTCGGTTTGTGGTCAGCATCAACCCTTAAATCTGCTGTAACCACCCATTTTCCTTCAAGCGGGCTGACTTTATTGACTGGGGCGATAATCTTTCCGTCTGTGTCCCCCGATGGCGCGGCACAACCGCTCAGTAATAGTACCACGAAGACTACCCAAAAAATTCTCCTCACCTTAACCATTCGCATCAACTCCTGCAAGTCCCGCTGGAGAAGAGGATTCGATACCCTGCGGGATTACCACATAAACCTCAGTTCCTACGTCCAACTCGCTGGTAATTTCTAAACTCCCACCCATCAAATCGACAATCTCCTGGCAAATAGACAGTCCGATCCCGTTTTTAGATCGGGAAGTTTTGCCTTTATAGAATTTTTCCTTGACCCTTGGTAACTCATCCGGCGCTATACCACACCCCTTATCCTTGATGAGAAACATGAATCGCCCTTTCCTAGCCTCAACAGTAAATGAAACTTCGCCCCCCGCTGGAGTAAAGTTGAAGGCATTATCCAATACATTAATAAACAACTGTTTTAACCGGTTCCCATCCGCAACCATGGGCGACAAATCACCGGGATAGCTAACTCTAAAGTCGATGTTTTCCCTTATTGATCTGGGAGTCAACTGTTTCCTGATATGTTCCATAAGACGGGCTAGGTCAATGGGTTGCATCTGTAATTTAACCTGGCTAGAAACAAACTTGGAGAAATCCAGCAATTCCTCCACCATCAAGGTTAACCGCTCACTTTCCTTAGCGATGATCCCTAAACCATCATTGAGCATGTCCTTATTTTGAAAGTTACCGTTTTGCAGAGTGATTGCCCAACCCATAATAGACGTAAGTGGGGTGCGTAACTCATGCGACACTGACGAGATAAATTCATTTTTTAATTGATCCTTTTTAACAATTTCTTCGGCTAGATAATTCAGGGTGTCCGAAAGTTTTCCGATCTCATCCGCCTGTCGTTTCTTGCTGCGGGCATGAAAATTGCCCTTAGCCATGATAAGGGCTGTCTCGGTAACTTCACGCAAAGGAATCACAATCGTGTTGGCTAGTAAAACGCTGAAAAGGCCGACTATTACAAGCACCGCAAGTCCAATGGCAATAAAGATATTTGCTATCCTCCCGATATCGGCATTAACCTCACGTAAAGAGGTAATAAAGCGTAAGGCGCCGATAATTTGCCCCTTAGCCCGCAAAGGATAGGCAATAGCCATTACCTGTTCGTTGTCTTGTTCCCCAATCCATTTCCCACGTTCACCCTTTAATGCGGCTTGGATATCGTCTCTGCGGGCATCCTCTGCCGGGATTAGTCCGATGGAATCCATGATGATGCTCCCATCTTTGTCGATAATCTCCACTTGAGCATTGGTTTGTTTCCAGAAGACATCGACATTGTAGAGCACGTTTTCCTCTAGGGTGGTATCTGCAAAATATTTAGTATATAAATCCGCGGAAATCCGGATCTGACTGGCGAGACTGCTTTCCATGCTCCCATAGGAGTTCTGCCTAACAGTATAAATTAGGAGTATCTCCAAACTGATAATTGTGATGACAATTACAACCATAAAGGAAACCGTTAGCCTTGTTCTAATACTGTTCATACCTAAGACTCCTGCCGCCATCGGTATCCGTAACCCCAGACGGTCTTAATGTATTCTGGTTGAGAAGGATTGTCTTCAATTTTCTCCCGTAGGCGGCGAATGTGTACATCTAAGGTCTTAGTGTCACCAAAATAGTCCTCTCCCCATACAGTGTCTAACATGTCATCACGTTTAAGTGCTCGGCCCGGATTTTCCATCAAAGTTTTGAGCAGGGCAAATTCGGTCGGCGTCAGCTCGGTTTCGGCATTATTTTTAAAGAATTTATTTGCCGCTAGATCTAACCGAAGGTTCAGGTCACTGATAATTTGTTTGGTATTTCTAAGGTTAGCTGTTCGCCGCAGGATCGCCTTAATCCGAGCTATCAATTCCAACGGATTAAAAGGCTTGACCATATAGTCATCCGCCCCAAAATCCAGTCCTAATATTTTGTCGGTATCCTGCCCTTTGGCCGTGAGCATGATCACGATAGTTTCTGGCGCGAATTCCCTGATATGTTGACATACTTCCAGTCCACTGATTCCTGGTAGCATAATATCTAAAACCACAACCTGTGGAGCAAAAGACTTGAGCAAACCCAAAGCATCTTCACCGCTCGAGGCTTCTCCGACCTGGAACCCTGCAACGTTGAGATTCAGGGTAATAAAGCGCCGGATCGATTCCTCATCCTCGACCACCAATATTTTAGCCTTGTTTTCACTCATGCGACCACCTCCCGTACACAAGGGCAACCAAACCCGCAACTGAAGTCACGAGTGTATGGTTGCCTAATCAAAAAGCCATTTGACTTAAAATCGATGCAATTAAGAAATTCCAGTATTTTCACTTTTTGCATACTCTCTTGCTGTTAACAGCCTTGAAAAATCATCCTCAGATAGGTTATTCTCCATTGGTTGCCTCCCCGGCTTGGCCATCGCTAGATAGCATAACCCATAACCTAAACAGGCAAAAAGAATAGCTGTTGTTAAAAAGTTCAAATCACCCATAGTTATATCTCCCCCCTGTCTTAACCATACCTTTTTAAGTATTTAATTCACTGCACTGCGCCTGTCCTCTTCATCTACAATATCCTTTTTACATAAATATTGATTTACAAATATCTTAATATAAGTTACAAAAAAGTTACGTTCTTAGCTTTAAAAATCTATCAATCTATTATTATACCTAGTTTGTTATTTATTTCCACCTATGTCCTCCATCATACCCACAATAAGTAATCATTATTGAAAAAAAGCGAATAGATTTCACACTATTTATAGTAACACATCTTGTGAGATACTAGAATAGAACGGTACGAGTCGAAGTGACTTTGTACCCCTGCACTCCCATTACTCAGTGTCAGAACTACGTACGCATAACTTGATTAAGGCCAATCAGATGACAGAACAGATCAAAGAATTTGTTCTGATGTTTTGGAGTACCTAAAATGTAATCCCTTGCTTCTTTATAAGATTTAAAGATTTTGACGATGCGGCAATAAACCGGAAAATCCCCCCAGACAATAAAATCATTACGAGATTTAACAATATAGTAATAAATGTCGTTACGCTGCAAGATGAGGATACTGTCTGTTTTTAATGTTTCATAGCTCAGATAATCCAAAGATTTAGCAAAGACTTCTTTCATCATAAGTAACCCTCCTGACTATATAGGTCACTAAGTAAACATGCAAATTTTAGACAATCTTCCCGATACCTTAATAATATAGTTTTTCTGGAACATATCTTTACGAAAAACTAAAGAAATAGTTACAAAATAATTAATGAAGTTGTCCAATACGAAATCTCAAAGTATGAAAAAAAGAGGCTTCTCAAAAGTTCAGTGAACTCATGAAAAGCCTCTAATTACTCCATACTCTCTAGGGTATGGATATCTTTAATTATATTGCGTTACCATTTCGTTACCATGGAGATAAGTTTAGCGTTTTTAATAATACTCAGAGCCTCGTTTCAAGCGGGTTCTGGAGTTTATATTACATCATGCCGCCCATACCGCCCATGCCACCCATACCGCCAGGCATGCCTCCACCCATACCACCATCTTTAGACGGCAGGTCAGAGATCAAGCATTCCGTGGTCAACAGCATTGCGGCAATGGAGCCTGCATTTTGCAGAGCTGAACGAGTTACTTTAGCTGGGTCAACAATACCAGCAGCAATCATGTCCTCATAGACTTCAGTGATCGCATTGAAGCCAATTCCTCTTGTGGCGGATTCAAAAACCTTCCCAACTACAACGGAGCCTTCATGCCCAGCATTGTTGGCAATCTGTCGGAGTGGCTCTTCGAGTGCACGACGAATAATATTCACACCAGTTGCCTCGTCACCGATTAATTTAAGTGAATCCAAGGACTTGATGGCATCAATCAGAGCAGTACCCCCACCGGAAACAATTCCTTCTTCAACAGCAGCACGGGTGGCAGCCAAAGCATCTTCAATCCGGAGTTTCTTCTCCTTCATTTCGGTTTCGGTTGCTGCACCGACTTGAATTACGGCAACACCACCGGATAGTTTTGCCAAACGTTCTTGGAGCTTTTCGCGATCAAAGTCTGAAGTGGTTTCTTCGACTTGTCGTTTAATAGCCTCTACACGTTGCTTAATATTTTCGGTGTCACCTGATCCTTCAACAAGCGTAGTTTCCTCTTTAGTTACCCGAACTTGACGGGCACGTCCAAGCATCTCAATGGTCGTATTTTCCAGCTTTAAGCCGAGATCTTCTGTGATAACTGTTCCGCCCGTAAGTACAGCAATGTCTTCCAGCATAGCTTTGCGGCGATCGCCGAAACCTGGTGCTTTAACTCCAACACAGACAAACGTACCGCGAAGCTTGTTGACAACTAGGGTTGCCAAAGCTTCCCCGTCGATATCTTCGGCAATGATCATCAGTTGACGACCAGCTTGGACAACTTTTTCTAGAACTGGTAAAACATCTTGAATTGCACTGATCTTCTTATCGGTAATCAAAATGTAAGGATCATTAAGTATAGCTTCCATTTTTTCGGTATCCGTGATCATATAAGCGGAAATATAGCCACGGTCAAATTGCATTCCTTCAACCACTTCAAGTTCAGTAGTCATACCTTTTGCTTCTTCAACCGTAATAACGCCGTCTTTACCGACTTTCTCCATCGCCTGAGCAATGAGGTCGCCGATATTCTTGTCACTCGCAGAGATTGAGGCAACTTGAGCAATAGCTTCGCTCGTCTCAACGAGTTTAGCATTAGCTTTAATGTCAGCGACTACAACCTCAACTGCTTGCTCAATTCCACGTTTAATACCCATAGGATTTGCACCAGCCGCGACATTCTTAAGCCCTTCGCGAATGATAGCTTGTGCTAAAACTGTAGCAGTTGTTGTGCCATCCCCAGCTACATCATTAGTTTTGGTAGCAACTTCTTTAACAAGCTGAGCTCCCATATTCTCAAATGGATCTTCCAACTCGATATCTCGAGCAATGGTTACTCCATCGTTTGTAATCAGAGGAGATCCGAATTTTTTGTCAAGTACAACATTACGGCCTTTAGGCCCTAGGGTTACACGTACAGCCTCAGCCAGCGCATTGACACCACGTTCTAACGCATGACGAGCGTCTTGATTAAAAATAATTTGTTTAGCCAACGTATTTCCACTCCTTAAATTTAAGTCTTATTAAACTAGCCAATAATTGCTAAGATATCTGCCTCTTTCAGGATTAAGTATTCTTCCCCATCGTACTTGACTTCGGTACCTGCATATTTGGAATAAATTACGCGATCATTCGCCTTGACATCAAGAGCAACACGAACACCTTTTTCCATTTTACCAGGACCTACAGCGATAACTTCGCCTTCTTGTGGTTTTTCCTTTGCGGTATCTGGCATATAGATTCCGCTCTTAGTTTTTTCTTCCATTGGGAGTGCTTTGATGATCACTCGGTCTGCGAGAGGTTTAATGTTCATGAAGAAAAGTCCCTCCTTATTGTTTTTATTCGATATTGTTAGCACTCGACTCTGTTGAGTGCTAACAATATATCTATAATAATATGCAAGGGGCCGCAGGAAAGCAACCCCCCATAGACTCCAAATATGGGCAATAATACTATATTTTCTCCTTCAATCGAGTTATTGCTCTCTATTTCAGGCGTTAGATATTATTCGATCCAAGGCCTTCCCCCAAGCACAACACCGCATCCTCTAAACACTATAATTTCCATATTTTCATAATTCTATGCATATTTAATGCTCCAGTATTAATTTTTGTCGCTGAGAAACTTCTTCACGCATGCCTCCTAAGGCTTCCAAAACCAAAGCATTCTCCAGATTGAGAAGATATACTTTTGTTTTACCAATTTTGAGATTTGGATCGGGATGCTCCCTTTCAATGAGTATAGTTTCTCTTAACATATACCGAATGAATTCTTTAACTTGTGAAATAGATCGTCCCAGAACCTCTGTTAAGGCGGCTCTCGCCTTTGTTGATGCAACATAGGGCAAGCGAGTCTGAAGATTTCCCAGGATCTGAATCCCTTGCTCCAAATCCTGTTCAGGATGATACTCCGTTTCGGGCTTTTCATTAATGACCCACTGTAAGAGATCATCCCCCTCACAATAAGGGTGTAGCGCATGATGAACGCTCCCCGCTACCCCAATAACCTTTACATCTTTCCCCCAAGCTCGGACTTTTCTGAGGAGTGAAAGAAAGTCTCCGTCCCCAGTAAGCAACAAAAACATATCAAACGTTGACGCTCGTGTCAGCAAGATTTCTTGAGCCTCAAGAATTAATTCTAGATCTGCTGCATTACGACGGAGTCCCGTACTAGCATAATTGTTTTTTCCAAAGACATGACGCGTAAAGACATTCGTTTTCTCAAACGTTGTTTGGGTTCGCCAGAACTCTTCTCGATCAAAGTTGGCGTAAAGATAGATGGCCAATAAGTCAATATCATTTCGTGTTGAATATATCTGTAAAAACTGTACTAACTGATCTGGTGTTAAATCATACCCCCGTTCTAATAACCCTGTCCAAATGTTTTCGTAATCGACAAACGCAATGGCTTTCACAATATTCACCTCACAAGCCATATGTTTACGATATTATACGCAAGACCATGGACAGAGGTGACAAGCACCAGAAGACTTATCATGGTTTCGTATCAAAAGAGATTGGCAGCTAAGCTACCAACCTCTTTTGATACGATTACTATTTAATAGTAGTCGCGCATTCACTGGCTTCCCCTTTGAGGATTTGAATTCCATGAGGAATTGCTGGGGCAATTGCGGCAAAGCATTCGCTTACAGCTTTGGGACTACCAGGCATATTGATAATCAGCGTTTGCTTACGAAGGACTGCTACTGCTCTGCTTAGCATAGCCTTATTTGTCACTTTTAAGCTTTCCATTCGCATTACTTCTGCAATGCCAGGCACCAAACGGTCAGCAACGGATAAAGTTGCCTCAGGCATAACATCACGCATTGAAAAGCCCGTCCCACCGGTCGTTAAAATCAAATCCAGACAAAGTTCATCTGCCCATTGGCGCATTTTTTCAGCAAGTAACGTTTGTTCGTCTGGGAGAACCACATACTCTACGACCTCTCCACCAATGCCTTGAACAAGCTTAATAAGCGTTGGCCCGGAGAGATCTTCCCTTTCTCCACGCGACCCTTTGTCACTAGCCGTAATCACCCCTACTCGAAGCATTATGCCATCACCTCGATGCTATCCCCGACACGAACCACTCCGCCTTCCAATAACCGAATAAAAATTCCCTCTTTCGGCATGACACAGTCCCCAGCCTGATAGAAGATCGCACATTTGGTATGACATTCTTTCCCAATTTGAGTGACTTCTCCGATACCGGTTTCCCCTATCTTTAGTTTTGTACCAACGGGAAGGGTGAATAGTTCCAAGTCTTCCGTTGTTAAGTTCTCCGCAAAGTCACCCGGCCCAACCTTTAATCCTTTGTCCATCATTTTCTTGATACTTTCCATCGCCAGCAAGCTGACCATACGATGCCAATCTCCACCATGTGCATCTCCTTCAAGGCCAAAGCCAACTTTTAGAATTCCTTCGCCCACATTCTTTTTACGCATCCCTTTACGTTCACTTGTACAAACAGCAATTATTTTACCCATTATAAAGTCCTCTCTTTCATCTCATCCAATTTATAAATAAACTTACAAACCTTGTCCAAGGCACAAATATGCGATAGTCAATCTTCGAACCTTGGACTACGAATCTCGAACTTCGAACTTCGAACTTCGATAGTGTCCGCTTTTTCCCCCTAGCTTTTCAACTAAATATATATCCCCAATTGTCATTGTTTTATCCATCGCTTTACACATATCATAGATCGTTAACGCCGCGACACTGACCGCCGTCAGGGCTTCCATCTCAATTCCAGTTTTTCCATTGACTTTCACGATCGCTTCAATATATACCTCGCCGGGTTCCACTAAGTTAAAACTAAGCTTAGCCCCTGTGATCATGAGAGGATGGCACATTGGAATTATCTGTGATGTCTGCTTTGCTGCCATAATCCCCGCAACTTGAGCCACTGCCAAAACGTCCCCTTTGGCGATTAACCCAGAGCGAATTCGTTCGAATGTCTCTGCTTTCATCGTGATTTTTCCCCGAGCAACCGCCACACGGGCCGTTTCAGCTTTGTCACTTACATCAACCATTCGGGCGCGCCCTTCTTCATCAAAATGTGTTAAACTCATTTCCTACCCTCCGATCTGAGACATTACACGTAGTCCTTGTAATGCTTCGTCATTCATATGATGCTCCGCTGGTTTATACCAAACTGCATTTGCAAAAAGATCCATTATTGCCGCGTCCGAAGTTCCGTTTCGGAGGGCATCCCGTAGACTTACTTCATGTTTACTATGCAAACAAGGTCGCAATTTTCCGTCCGCTGTTAGACGTACACGATTGCATGTATCGCAAAAATGACGACTCATAGCGCTGATAAAGCCAATGCTACCCTTATAACCCCTTGGTCGAACATACTCTGCCGGTCCCCCACCAAGGATACCTTGTGTTGGAACGTACTCTTTTAGTCCTAATAATTCTTTCATTTCGTTTATTGGAACAAAATCGGCCCGATTCTCAGAACTAATGCCAATTGGCATTAGTTCTATGAAACGTACATGGAGAGGGTATTGCTTTGCTAATGTCAAAAAGCTGGATAACTCATCCGTATTAAACCCACGAACGACTACGACATTGATTTTTACTGGATTTAGGCCAGCTTCCAGCGAACGAAAGACTCCTTGAATTACACTGGAAACATCTCCACCACGAGTGTTATCAAGAAAGCGTTCTGGATTCATGGTATCCAAGCTGATGTTCACTCGCTGAACACCCACCGCTTTTAAATCAAAGGCCATTTTTGGAAGTAACAATCCGTTGGTTGTAATCATAAGATCCTCAACTCCAGGAAGTTTAGCTCCCTCCCGCAAAAAGTCTAGAATTCCTTTACGAACTAAGGGTTCTCCCCCTGTGATACGAAAACGTCGAAACCCTAATTGCGTACTTATTTTCATGAGTCGAAGAATTTCCTCAAAGGAAAGAATGGATTCATGGGGCATCCACTGCACTCCTTCAACTGGCATACAGTATTTACAGCGTAGATTACAACGATCTGTGACTGAGATTCTAAGATAGTCGATTTTCCTTTGAAATTGGTCTTGCATAAAAATTTCCTCTTTTCAAGATTAAATTCTGTATATAAAACTGGGCAAATAAAAAAACCCGCGGTCTGTAAACAACCGGGGGATTCAATCCACCTGTCGACAGACTCCTTTCCAACAGGAGATATTATAGTTTCCCATAATACCCGAGTGCCTTAAAGGCACTTGTCTGGTCACCATAGCTTGTGCTTTAGGTAATCCAGCTTTGGAGCGATGACAAAATAATTTAATCTCTATCTGATATGTAATTCGTGATGGATTACAATATTCCTCTTTTCTAGGTTAACTAATACTCTTTTCAGTGAAAACAATTTCAGGTTTTAGCAAAAATATTGTAAACTAAAAAAGAGAGAAGCTCTGAGGAGGACAACATGCCAAATGAAACAGTTACTCATTCCATTCTAAAAGCAAAGGGACTAATTCTTGAAAGGGTGGAAGACGAAGTAGTTCGAGAGGTTCCGTTAACAATCCACTACAATGGCGAAGAAATTGCAACGCTTTTAAGCTCGCCTTCCCAAACTGAAGAACTCGTCTTTGGATTTTTACTTAATGAAGGGTTTATCCGTGTTCCTGATGACGTGTACGAAATTCGCCATGATCCTTCCGACCACTTGGTTTGGGTCGAGGGCAAACCATGTATCTTGCAAAAAGAGTTGATGAGCAAACGATTTGTTTCCGCCTGCTGTGGTAAAAGTAGAGCCTCGTTTTGCTTTGCCAACGATGTTCTAATGGTTAAACCGCTCATCTCAGGCCACTACATTCCTCTCCAAGAAGCCTATGATTATATAAAGTTTTTAGAGTCTAATTCAACCCTCTATGATTCAACTGGAGGGGTACACAGTGGAGGGGTTGGTTATCAAGGCAAAGTAATCCTGACGAGCTATGATATTGGCAGGCACAATGTCTTTGATAAACTCAGTGGTAGTGCCTTTCAGTCAGATTTAAAGCTTGAAAACCATGTGATCTTCTTCAGCGGTCGCGTTTCCTCAGAAATCCTGCTTAAGGTTGCCAAAATGAAGGTGCCTATCCTCATTGCTCGTAGTGCACCAACCGATTTGGCCCTTTCTCAAGCGGCAGCTTTGAATATCACCGTTGTGGGATTTGCAAGAGAGCATCGCCTTAATATTTATACCTGTCCTGAACGAATCACTCCTTAAGGATCGCCGACCAATCTTCCGGTGTATTCACGTTGCAAAAGACTTTATTCAAATCAAAAAAGGCTTGAAGTTCCGTTTCTCCTACATACCGTACAGACCAATTCGGGTAAAGATCAATAATCTTAAGGCGACCAGCCTCGAGATTGCTTTTGATCAGGGGAAGACAACGCCTATGGTAAAAGGCATGTAAAGGATGGAGGCCAGATTGAAGCTGAGGAACGACAACATCATAAGCCGGAATCCAAGAAGACAAAAAACGGATAAGATCTACACTTAAAAATGGAATATCACAGGCTACAACAAAAACCTCATCATAAGTCGCCGATTTTAAGCCCTGATAAATCCCTTCTAAAGGGCCCCGCTCAAGAATCTCGTCTAAAATGACCGGTACTTCGTAGCCAGCATACAGTTCGGGCGTGTTGCTGCTAATTAAAACTTCTGTAAAGACTGCTCGTAAGATCGTTAAAGAACGCTCCACTAAAGGCTTACCTTCTAGTTCAAGGAAGGCCTTATTCTTTTTCATTCGCGAGCTTTTTCCGCCTACTAGCAAAATACCAGTCGCCTTCAACTTCGGAAGCTGTTTTCCGGAGTCCTGCAGTGAATTAGTAATTTTTGAAGACCTCCTCGTATTCAACGGACGAGAAGCGGGTCAGAATCCGTTCCCCTACAATTGTTACGGGAACTCCGATCGCATCGGTCACTTTTCTCATATCTTTAAAATTATTAGGAAATAAAATATTCTTTTCAATATACTTAATCCCCTTACCCGAAAGAAAGCGCTTGGCGCGAGCACAGTACGGGCAAAGGGGTAAGGTATACATGATCACATCTTGCTGTTTTATAACTTTTCACCTTCACCCTTTTTAATCTCAATTTGGAATTCAAGCCAATTGTTCTGCCTTTAATGTACCACATCAAACTTTTACTGTCACGTTAGAAATCCTGACACCATAGCAAACAATTCCTCCGAGAGAAATCCGAAGAAATTTTTTTATCCTTTATTATTTATATACACCTGCATCCTGCTAGTTACATAATAAGGTAGCTAATCTTCAATCCTACGTCCCCGCCAGTATTATACTGTCGGGGTCTTAATCTTTAACATGGACTGGTCTCTGCGCAAATACCAGGATAAGTCGGGAAAATCGTATAAAATACTGTCCCATCATTTCCAGTTTTAAATTTAAAAACAGCTCTATGTCTTTGAGCAATTCCCATAGAAATAGCTAGCCCAAGGCCTGTTCCAGATTCTTTTGTGGTGAAAAACGGAGTGCCGATTTTTTCTTGTATTTCTTGAGGAATTCCAGTTCCATGATCTTTGATGGCTAGTACGACTCTATCTTCTTGTAAATAGGTGCTAATAATAACACTACTATGTTCTGGAGTGACCTCCAAACCATTACGTACTAGATTTAAAATAAGTTGTTTTATTTCATTTTCATTGATCATGATTTCAGGTAATGTATTGAGATCAAAAACAACCTCTTTATTATTATTATAGGCATCTGCTTGAAGCATAGGGAAAACTTTATTGATGACCTCATTGATGTTTTTGGGTTTAGTATTATCTAGATTTGCTTTGGCCAAGGATAGAAAATCTGTAATTATTTCGTTGGCACGATCAATCTCAGAGATCATCAAATCAATGTTCTCTTTGTCTTGTTCGTACTTAGATTTTGAGCCAAATATTTGTAGGAAGCCCTTAACAGTAGTGAGGGGATTTCTTATCTCGTGACTGATTCCTGCTGCTAATTGACCTATAAGATTAAGTTTTTCTAAACGGGCAAACTCTAGCTGTTGTCGTTTCATTACGGTAATATCTCTAAATATAACTGTTAAACCTTCCTCAAATGGATAAGCATGATATTCATAGTATTGATCAGGAGCTATAAAGCCTTCAGCTTCCCAATGAATAGATTCCTCTTGAGACATCGCTTCTTGCAGTTTATCATAAGTTAAGGTGCCGATTGTCTGAGGGAATATCTCCCATATGCTTTTTCCTAATAGTTCAGTCTTATCATCCAACATAAGTTTTTGCGTTTCGCTGTTAACGAACGTAAACTGCCATTTGCGATCTATTGCATAAAAACCATCTGAAATTCCTTCCATAATATTGTTTATATGACGTTTAGATGATTCCAATTCTAAGGTTTTCTGTTTTAAACCATCCGCGAAGCTACTAATTTGATACAAAATAGGTCTTAATTCGGGTAATTTTATTAAAATCCATTCTTGTTCACTATTATTATTATTAATCATCATTTTACAAAACTCGTCCAAGTATAATTCAATCTGCTTAATGTATTTTCTAATTGAAAATATAATTAAGGCTGATAAACATAAAACTAATATTAGGATTTTACTCGAGTCATAGAAAGATAATAATACATAATTATCATTCTTCGCATAGGCCCAAACATAGCCTACTAATTTCCCCTTATCATAGATTGGTATATTGATCCTAATAACTTTATTATTGTTTGATAAGTAATTAAATTCATTTATTAATCCTATTGTAGAACGAATTTCATCAAACGAAATATCGGTTTTATTATGATTATTAACTATTAAATCCAATTCTATATCATAATAACCTACTAAATTATCACTATTGTTATTAACAATTGAATGTATAATACCATCTAGTTTTAATATTTTTTGGTCCTTTGTAAAACTTTTATCTTTTTTTAAATCTTCTATCGAAGAAATATTAGCTTGTATTTCTGTTCCCACTCTTGATGCATTTATAAATAAAGTATAATTTAATCTTAGGACCTGTTTCTCCCAGAAATTTTGTCCGTAGACAAAGATAAAAATAATAAGAAAAGCAAAGATACTAAATATGACTTTAAATAAAGTTAATTGAATGATAGATTGTTTATCTAGGACGTTTTTAAATTTAAGAGCCATCTAACAATCCTCCAACTGTCCGAAATAGTATAAAGAAAACTTGACAGACCCAAGCATTTTAGGTGCCTGCGGAACCTTAGTTATAGTTATGCCACCCAAAAGTTATCAATCTAAATGTATCAAAAAGCTTATTAGATCTATGGCAAACAATATAAAAGCTGGGATATCCCCAGCTTTTATATTGTTGCTAAACGTGTTTGCACGACTGACTAAATCCTGATTATCTTTGCAATGCTTTCGGAGTTTTAGGTTGATATGCATACCAACCACACGCAAAAACGGAGGTCGCACTAGCTAGAAGCATTAACACTGAAGCAATTATGGTAAAAAAGGATCTTTTCATAGTCCATACTCACCTCCTTTTCTATTAAAAATAGGCAGTAAGGTGATAGTTTGATAAAATACACCTAGAACTGCACTAACACTCACTAATTTGTTATCAATAATAGAAATTATTAAGAATGAAACAATTATAAAAACCATTGACGAAATCTTAAGTTTAACTTTTAAGCTACTAGAATGAATTGGTTTTGATTCGCTATCTACAGGAGCTAAGAAGGCTACTAGCAAAAAAGATACAAGTAAAATAATAATCAGAATAGGTTGATTATTTAAGTCGTAAGCAATAACTTTTTTAACTAAAACGCCAATCAGCCCATATGCGATAGAACCAAAAAACATACATTTTAGAGGAGTGTTAAAATGAGCTCCTCCCGATACTCTTCGTAATAAACTCCCGAAAATAGCCGCAATAACAGCCGACATAAAAGCATTTAAAGCATATCCTAAAAGCATTATTAATAATGAGCCTAAGACGAATAATAGTGCAGTTTCAATGGCATATGCTATAATTTCCTTTTTATCTTGGCTATAATTCAATTCATTAGTAATAACTCCAGTGAGTTTATTACTAATATTTTCTGATAAATTCATTCATTTCTAACCTCTTTTTTGGTATAAATTTATATAATAAAAAAGCAGAGATTAATAAAAGAATTACTTGCGGTTCTGTTATCAAAATCCTTATTAATAGGTTAGTGAATAGGGTTTCAGGTGTTACTCCAAAAACAGGCATTAGCAATGATAAGCACACCAATTCAAATATTACTAAAGCTAGAAAACTTACTAAACTTGCAAGAAGGGATAAACTGAAATCCCCCTTGCCTAACCAAGTTAAAGCTATAAATAATAAAATAATTATTAAAAATGAATGAACCCCGAAAGGAATGGGAAACAGTCTCACAATATAAGAAATAAAAGCTAAAACAATCCCAATCAGTAAAATTTTTTTCCACTGTAGAGGTATTCTAGCAATTACAAAAGCTAGAGTTACAACTGCAGTTTGTTCAGGTATACCTTGCAAAAGTAAAGCAATCCATGGAATGTTTATAGATCTCACAACCTCTCCAACCAAACATAACCATATCTATTCTACAACATCACAACGCCCTACCATTTTTCCTCTAATTTCAATTATTACATACTCCAAGGTGCGAATTTACACGAATCTTGTCTTACTAAAAAATAAATTTCCAAATTTTTCTCAAGCAACTCTTGTTAAGTATAATCTATTTAATAGAAAAGCTGAGATATATAAAAGAAACACATGCGGTTCTCCTACTACAATTCTTATAACTAAGTCATTGAATAGGTTTTCAGGTGTAAATCCAAAAATAAGCATAAACAATGACATGCAACTAAACTCAAATATTACTAACCCCAAAATACTCGCTGAACTTGCGATAAAGGATAGACCGATATCTCCCTTAGTAAACCACGATAAAATAATAAATAATACGAAGAGGAGTAAAATAGTATGAATCCCAAAAAGGATTGGAAACAGTCTAATTACATACGCACAAAAAGCTAGAAAAATCCCAATCAACAGAACTCTATTCCACTTTAGGGGTATTCCGGCAATTACAAACGCTAAAGTTACAATTGCAGTTTGTTCAGGTATTCCTTGTAAGAGCAAAGCGATCAATGGAATTCTCATAGATCTAACCACCCATCCAGCTAAAAATAACCTTATTGGACAAACCTCTGGGAAGATATCCTTCGTCGCCCGCCCCGATATACAAGTTTATAATCCATAAGACCCATTGGTTCTTTCGCTTTCTATTATTACACACTCCAGTGACGAATCCGCACGAAACTTGTCCTCTAAAAATATTTTTTTTCGACCTTGGAGAGGGTAAGGCTCGCTGATAATCACTAGTCACTTGAGACCTTTTAATATATTTACACCTCTTTCTTTGAGTTATATAATAATGAGCACAGGTATAATACTTGCTAGGATAAGTATTAATTGCCCACTTAACTGAATTAGCTCTGATGACTAAAAGAGCAAGCAGAAGCAGCTGATCGGATTAGGACCTTAGCTACTTGCTCTTTTAATTTTTTTCGACGGTCCGAGGGACAAGACGTTAATATTAGGTCTGAACCTAGTAAGTTATGGTAACATCGCCCTTTGGGATGGAGTGAATACGAAGATTACTAGAATATTGTAGTGATACTTACTTACTTATTTACTTACTTCTATAAGGTTTATAACGCCCACTAATCTCTCTATCTTCTACGGGTATAATTACCATGTCTGAATCTGTGTCGTTAACTTTATATTTTTCCGATATACAGCCAGAAGTATCGAATATTTTTATATATCCAAATGGTATTCTGATCATTGTTAGTCACCTTCCTCAATTTTTTGCCAACCTTGTTCAAGAATATTCACATTTCTTACGGTATCCGTACTATCTTTTTCTAGTACACCTTTAAAAATGTATTCATCGGATCTGAAGAGACTTTCGATGATCCCACAAGACACCATAAAATTCCCATTAGCTTCGGCGCTTAATTCCGGACTGTAAGGTTTATTTAGATTTAAATATGCTTCATTAGCTTTCATATAATGACCATATTTTTGATTCTAAAATCTCTGTACTGTAAACTACTGGTAGTTTGAGGGATTCGAGGGCTTCTTTACGTCCAATTATATAATTATGTGAGAAATACTTTTTACTTAGTTTCTCTACAATATCGTTCATTTTTTGTTCCTCAGAATGATCAAAATGTTTCATAAGAAGTTTTCTCGCAACGTCCTTAATTAATAAATATGAACGTTATAGACTACCAATTGCTATTGGTTGAACAGATGTTTATAAAAAACCGGAATTATATCTGGGGCTATTCTTGTACTAATACTTTGTCGATCTGCACCTAAATAGCAAATGATTAGCTTGGACTGGCAATGAACATTTGGTTCTCAACAGAACAATCGCTTTACCAACAAGTATTAGAGCCGAATCAGTAGATGCCAGCTTACAAAGTGGCGTCTTAGAAATTAGATTGCCAAAAGCTGATAAGGGAGTGGACAAGAACAACAATTACTCCTGATACGGTGCAATCTTAATAATATAGATTATAAAATCCCCCTCCAATTAACCTTGGAGGGGGATTTTTGAGCGGAATTAGGTCTTTTCATGTTTTGGGTCCATCTATTTATTAAACTAACTAATTTTTGAAATCTGCACGCCACAGACTTTATACTCATACGTTTTAGTGACTTTGTCATACGCTCCATTGGTTAGTACGTTAGTTGGAGAATCAAAATAGTGAAGGGTCATATAGAGCATACCTACAGGCACACGTTCCGTGATCTTGATTTTAGTTTTCAGCTCACCGCGACGGGATGCCACCTTGACAACTTCACCCTCTTCGAGTCTGATCCGTTTAGCATCCTCCGGGTTTATTTCCGCCAACTCTTCTGGCGAATGCTCTTCTAGAGATGGAGAGTGCTGTGTGAAAACGTTATAATGGGAAAGCTTACGCCCAGTATTGAGTAAGAACGGGTATTCCTCATCCGGTAATTCGGCAGGTAGCTGATTATCTATCGCCACAAATTGCCCTTTTCCTCGGTTAAATTTTCCTTCATGTAAAAACTTGGTACCGAGGTGTTCAGCATGAGGTACTGGCCATTGCAATCCTTGCGTTCCTAACCGTGCATGGGTGATCCCTGCAAATATAGGGGTCAGCTTGGCAATTTCCTGCATAACTTCTTCCGAAGATTGATACTCGAAGGGGTAACCCATACGAGTTGCAAGTTCACAAATGATTTCCCCATCGGTCTTAGCATTACCGATAGGTTTAATAGCTTGATTAACCATTTGCACTCGCCGCTCAGTATTTGAGAATGTGCCTGTCTTTTCAGCATAACTAGCCCCAGGTAAGACGACATCCGCCAACTTAGCTGTTTCGGACAAGAAAATTTCTTGGACTATAAGGAAATCCAGAGACTTAAGGCCTTTCCGCACATGGTTTGCATCAGCATCTGTAATGACTGGATCTTCGCCTAAAACATACAGCGCCCGCAGATCTTTGCTAACCGCCGCTTCAAACATGTCAGGAATCATAAAACCATTATTAGGATCTAGGGGGACTCCCCAAGCGGCTTCAAATTTTGCCTGTGCTTCAGGGTTTGTAACTTGTTGGTAACCAGGATAGACGTTAGGCAGTGCGCCCATATCGCAGGCGCCTTGAACATTATTTTGCCCACGCATTGGGTTAACACCCGAACTCTCTTTACCTAAATTACCCGTAAGCATTGCTAGGTTCGCCAAACTCATCACGTTATCCGTACCACAGACATGTTCTGTAATCCCTAAAGTGTAGAAGATCTCTGCACATTCCGCAGTAGCATAAAGTCTAGCAGCTTCCTCGATCTGTTCTACAGGAACTCCCGTTATTTGACTCACGACTTCAGGAGTATATTTTTGAACAAGTTCACGAACTTGTTCAAAACCTTCCGTGCGTTCTTCGATAAACGCGCGATCTTCCCAACCGTTAGCAAGAATAATGTTCATAATTCCGTTGATTAGAGCAATATCCGTTCCTGAACGAAGCCTTAGCCAAACATCTGAATGTTCAGCAAGATCGGTGCACCGAGGATCCACCACAATCAGTTTTGAGCCCTTAGCTAACGCTTGCTTCATTTTCGTCCCTATCACGGGGTGAGCTTCAGTTGCGTTTGAACCAATCACAAACATTGCTTTAGTGTTTGGAATTTCATTAATGGAGTTAGTCATCGCTCCAGATCCAAATGAAGTGGCCAGACCGGCCACAGTGGGAGCGTGTCAGGTCCTTGCGCAATGATCGATATTATTAGTACCGATTACCGCGCGCATGAATTTTTGCATTAGATAATTTTCCTCGTTAGTACAATGGGCAGAACTTAAGGCCGCAATAGAGTTAGGGCCATAGGTCTTCTTGATCTCACCTAACTTCGTGGCAATTAAATCTAAGGCCTCATCCCATTCTGCCGGAACTAAGACCCCATCCTTCCTAATCAGCGGAGTTGTTACGCGATTTGGGCTGTAAATCATATCCATTCCAAAGCGACCTTTGACACATAAAGCTTTGCCATTGACGGGTGCGTTCGGATTCGAGGTCACCCCAATAACTTTCCCGTCCTTGACATTCAGATCAAAGTTACAGCCTACACCACAGAACGGGCAAGTCGTTTGAACTTTCGTTACTTCCCAAGGACGTCCCTTTCCGGCCATTTGCTTTTCAGTCAACGCTCCTACAGGACAGACCGAGACACAAGAACCGCAGAAATCACAAGCGGACTCATGATAGGGGAGATTAAAAGCTGGTCCCACTTGAGTATCAAAGCCACGGAAGGAAAAGTCCAGTATGCTTTTCCCCTGAATTTCAGTACACGCTTTAACACATTTCCCGCAGGAGATACATTTATTGGGATCCCTCAGGATAAAAGGGTTTCCGCTATCAATTGGCAGGTTGCGCTGCTCACCTTTATAAAGTTCTCCAGTAGCACCATATTCATAGGCATACTCAGCCAAAGAACAATTCCCCATCTTTTGGCAAGTCATGCAATCTAAGGGATGATTGGCTAACAAGAGTTCCAGAATCGTTTTACGTGCTGCCCGGACTTTCGGATTTTGGGTTTCCACGACCATACCCTGGGTTGCTTGTGTGGCACAAGACGGAGGAAGATTGCGCATTCCTTCGATTTGAACAACACACAACCGACAGGAACCAGTAAGGGTAAGTTCTGGGTCATGACACAAGGTTGGAATTTGAATATCATTCATACGACAGGCTTGGAGCACAGTCGTTCCCTTTGGAACGTTAAAATCGTGCCCATCAATAGTTATTGTAATCAACTTCAAAGTGCCTCCTCTCAGTTTGCTAGATAAGTTAATTCAGATCACTCATAGCTTTTTTAGAATCTCAGGGGAGGCATCAGCACGATTAAATTCCTTCATGCCGGGGCGGACCCGTTATTTCTAAGAATAGCTTATTTTAGTTCACTAACTAATTGTTATATTGTATATTTTTGTTTATATTGTTTTATTAGTGAACTCGTTCAACTAAAGTTGAACATAGAGATTTCGGTGGGGGGGAGTCTACCCCCACCGAAGCAGAGTACGGGAACCACTCCCCCACAGAGTGGTTAAATTAATATTACTATTTTCACAAACAAGAGTCAACTACTTCAAACTAAATTAAATCAAAGCCAACTAGACAGACAACATTTTAATGTATTTTCTAATCATACTGTGCTTACTCCCTGGGTGTATGCTGGAAATATTTTTTAAAAAAACTGGTTCCCGACCTAATCGGGAACCAGTTCATAAATACTATCTAACCACTCTCTTCGTGTCACGCTTTCCTACAGCTTAGTTATTTTCACCGCACAGACCTTGAACTCTGGTATCTTAGAAATCGGGTCCCGAGCGGGATTGGTTAATTGGTTAATGGCCACTTCTGGGTAATGGAAGGAGGTAAAGACTAATCCCGGTGTCACAGTATCAGTCACCCGGGCCGCCACTTCTACGCTACCTCGGCGGGAAGTTACCTTTACTTTATCACCGTCACAGACGCTAATCTTTTCTGCATCTGAACTGTTTATTTCCAAGTATTCCTCTGGATAGGCCACCTCTAAGGCTCCAGTACGCTGAGTCATGGTGCCAGTATGATAGTGGTATAGGCGTCGTCCGGTACTCAACACTAGTGGGTACTCGACATCGGGCAATTCATCGGGTGAAACGTATTCCACCGGATAGAATTTTCCTAAACCTCTAGAGAATTTACCCGAGTGGAGGTACTTGGTTCCAGGGTGATCTGAGGTTGGACAAGGCCATTGGATGCTCCCTTGTTCAAGGCGGGCATAAGAGATTCCGCCATAGGATGGGGTGACTTGGGCGATCTCATCCATGATCTCTCCTGCCGAAGAATATTGCATAGGATAGCCCATAGCTGTGGCTACCAAGCAGATGATTTCCCAGTCAGCCTTAGCGTTTCCCTCTGGTTGGACAGCTTTACGTACCCTCTGGACGCGGCGCTCAGTATTGCTGAAGGTACCGTCTTTCTCAGCGAAGCTAACTGCTGGTAGCACGACATCGGCAAGCTCTGCTGTCTCAGTCAAGAAGATATCCTGCACAACTAGAAAATCCAGTTTTTCTAAAACATGGGTCACATGAAGAGCGTCGGGGTCCGATAAAACTGGGTTCTCACCCATGATATACATCCCTTTGAGATCACCCGTACCCGCTGCATCAAGAAGTTCACCAAGAGTGAGGCCTGGCTTGGCTGGGAGGTCTTGAACGCCCCAGGCTGAAGCAAACTTAGCTCTGCTCTCCTCAGCAGTTACAGGCTGGTAACCGGTAAATACATTGGGGAGCGCACCCATGTCACAGGCCCCCTGAACGTTATTCTGACCTCTCAGAGGGTTGACACCGCTGAATTCTTTACCAATTTGGCCGCAGAGCATTGCTAAATTGGCAACGGCAAACACGTTATGTGTGCCGCAAATGTGCTGGGTAATACCCATGGTATACAGAATAGTTGCATTCTTGGCTAACGCATACCCTCGGGCAACTGCTTTGATGGTTTCCGCTGAAACGCCAGTAATGCTCTCCACATAATCCGGCGTATATTTGGCCACCATTTCCTTCAGGGCTTCAAACTCTTCCGTGCGTTCCTGAACAAATTCCTTATTCCAGATTTCTTCCGCAATAATCACATTGGCCATGCAGTTTAAGAGGGCAATATCAGAGCCCGAATTAATTTGGAGATGGTAGTTGGCTAGGTCAGCCAGTTCGGTTTTACGTGGATCGACTACTGCGAGAGTAGCCCCACTTCGCATTGCCTTTCTCACTTGCAAACTGATAATGGGATGAGCCTCTGTGGTATTAGTACCTAAGGCCAATATAAAATTCGCCCCGGCTATTTCTTTAATAGTATTCGTCATGGCACCGCTGCCAAATGCTGCCGCCAGACCGGCGACTGTGGGAGCGTGTCAGAGACGTGCGCAGTGGTCGATATTATTGGTACCGAGCACCGCGCGAGAAAATTTACTCATTAAGTAGTTATCTTCGTTCGTGCAGCGAGCAGAGGAAAAGACACCCAGCGCATCCGAGCCACTGGTTTTCTTGATCCCACCCAATTTTTCCGCCACTAGACTAATAGCTTCCGTCCAAGAGGCTTCTACTAACTTGCCATCTTTTTTAATGAGCGGAGTCTTTAGTCGATCAGGATGATGAATAAAGCCATAGCCGAAGCGGCCTTTTACACAAAGTGCACTATCATTCACGTCTCCGTCAGTTGAAGTGATTCCCACAACTTTGCCGTTTTTTACGTTCAGGTCAAAACTACAGCCCGTGCCACAATATGGGCAGGTGGTCGTAACCTTTTCCATTTCCCAGCGGCGGCCCTTGCCCACCATCCCCTTTTCTGTAAGAGCACCAACGGGACAGACTGAGACACAGGAACCGCAGAAAACACATTCTGACTCATGATAGGGCATATTAAAGGCTGGACCCACTTGGGTAGCAAATCCACGGAAGGAAAAGTCCAGGATACTTCGTCCTTGAATCTCATTACACGCCCGAACACACTTTCCACAGGAGATACACTTATTAGGATCCTTTAAGATGAAAGGGTTACCCTTATCAATTGGAAGATCGCGATGCTCGCCTTGATAAACTTCTCCGGTGGCACCATATTCATAAGCATACTGCGCTAAAGAACAATCTCCCATCTTCTGGCAGGTCATGCAATCCAACGGATGATTGGCTATCAAAAGTTCTAAAATCGTTTTGCGCGCGTTACGTACTTTGGGATTTTGAGTTTCCACCTTCATCCCTTGGGTAGTTTGAGTGACGCAAGATGGGGGAAGATTACGCATCCCTTCGATTTGGACGACGCATAAACGGCAGGCCCCGTCAGCGGTGAGTTCTTTATCATGACACAAAGTAGGAATCGAGATATCATTCATACGACAGGCCTCAAGCACGGTCGTTCCCTTGGGAACACTGACTTCTCGCCCATCAATTGTTAAGGTAAGCCACTCCAATGTGTTCACTCCTCTCAGTTTGCTTTAGTTCATTTAAGAATGGTTTAGCTTAATTAAGCTAGATTTTAAAGGTGGATACGAAAAACGGGCCTTCCTCAGAAGTGCCCCTTTTTCGTACTTAAGTGAATTCGCAAATTATATCCTGTAGCCTTATTTCGTTAGCGAGTTGATCTTTTCCACGATATTACCTAAACCCAAGAATTCTGCCCATGGAACCTGGACAAACTCACCGTCTTGATTGACGAAAGGCAGATCAGTTCTCTCAGAGTTATACTTAAAGTCAGATCCTATACGCCCCTTCAGACAAAGTGGTCGACCATTGGCAGCTGATTTGGCTGTTACTGCGATAGCTTTACCATTCTTATAATTAATATCAAATTTGCAACCAGATTCACAGAAGGTACAAGTAACTTCTTCCTTCTTCAGCTCCCAAGTTCTACCTTTACCTATCATATTTTTGTCAATTAAGGCTCCTACCGGACAAACTGCCACACATCTGTTGCAATAAACACAGGTAGAATCCTTTAAATCGGTGTCCAAAAAGGTTGCAACCTTAGTATTAAATCCCCTATAGGCGTAGTCAATTACGCTTCGTTCGGCTACTGCCCTACAGGTGTCAATACATTTGCCACATAAGATACATTTATTTGGATCTCTTAAAATATAGGGGTTTGTGTTATCCAGCGGGGAGTTGCGTTTCTCTCCTTGGTAAATTTCGCCCGTTACACCATATTCATAGGCATACTTGGCTAAAACACAATCACCCAGTTTCTCGCAGGTCATACAATCTAAGGGATGATTGGCTACTAATAGTTCCAAAATCGTTTTGCGTGCTTTAATAACCTTTTCATTTTGGGTTTCTATCTTCATACCCGGAGCTGCTTGAGTGACGCAAGACGGTGGAAGATTACGCATCCCTTCGATTTGGACGACGCACAAACGACAGGCGCCGTTAGGGTTAAGATCCTTGTCATGACACAAGGTAGGAATAGGAATATCATGCATACGACAAGCTTCGAGCACGGTCGTTCCTTTTGGAACGCTGACTTCTCGTCCATCAATCGTTAATGTTATCAACTTCGAAAGTGCCTCCTCTCAGTCTATCCAGCCTATCCGCTAAGGAAGGTAAGGTATATGAGCCTCCTAGCTTAAGCTCGAATAACCGCATTAAACTTACATTTATCAATACATGTTCCACATTTGATACAATCGTCCTCTTTGATTACATACGGTTGCTTCTTCTCGCCTGTGATACAGTTCGCCGGACAGTTCTTAGCACAGAGTCCACAGCCTTTACACTTTTCGGCATCAATTGAATAACTAAGCAATGCTGAACAGTTGTGGGCGGGACACTTATGATCTAGAATATGCGCCTCATACTCATGTCTAAAGTATTTCAAGGTTGCCAAGATGGGACTTGGAGCAAACTGACCCAACCCACAAAGGGATGTTTCCTTGATGGTCAAAGCGAGATTCTCTAACGTATCGAGATCTTCCACTTTCCCTTCTCCCTTAGTAATTCTGTCCAGGATTTCGTACATTCGTTTAGTACCTTCTCGGCAGGGCGTGCATTTCCCACACGATTCATGCGTGGAAAAATTTAAAAAGAAGCGGGCTATATCCACCATACAGGTGGTCTCATCCATGATTACGAGTCCACCCGAGCCAACCATAGCTCCGGCTTTCGTTAAGGTATCATAATCTACTTGAAGATCAAGCATATCCTCAGGCAAGCAGCCACCTGAAGGGCCCCCAATTTGAACAGCTTTAAAGGCTTTGCCGTTTTGAATTCCGCCCCCGATTTCAAAGATGATCTCTCGGAGGGTTGTTCCCATAGGGACCTCTACCAGACCCGTATTGTTGACTTTTCCGGTAAGGGCAAAGATTTTCGTCCCTTTACTCTTCTCCGTTCCGAATTGGGAATACCACTCTGCTCCGTTGCGCAAAATATGCGGAACATTGGACCAGGTTTCGACGTTATTAATATTGGTTGGTTTCCCCCATAAGCCGCTGACAGCTGGAAAAGGTGGGCGAACACGAGGCATCCCTCTTTTTCCTTCGATAGAAGCCATTAACGCAGTTTCTTCTCCACACACAAAGGCTCCTGCGCCAGCGAAAACATTTAGCTTAAAGTTAAAGCCCGATTCCAAAATATTATCACCTAGGTAGCCTGCTTCCTCGGCTTGTCGAATCGCAATTTCCAGGTGCTTGATAGCCAAGGGGTATTCTGCTCTACAATAAACGTATCCTTCATCGACACCCATAGCATAAGCCCCAATAAGCATTCCCTCAATTACAGAATGTGGATCCCCCTCAAGTACACTGCGGTCCATAAAGGCTCCTGGGTCACCTTCGTCTGCATTGCAGATAATATACTTCTTATCGCTCGGAGTTGCACGGCAAAAGCCCCACTTCAACCCTGTTGGGAATCCTGCGCCACCGCGACCACGCAGCCCGGATTTTTTAACTTCTTCCAGGGTTTCCTCCGGTGACATCTCTTTGAGTACCTTCCGTAAACCAACATATCCGTCCCGTGCCGTGTATTCTTCAATTTTCTGAGGATCAATAACTCCACAATTTTGCAGGACAATGCGATGTTGTTTAGCAAAAAACTGGACCTCGGACATTGTACTCAAAGGTTCTTGAGTTACCGGATCTTTAAGAAGAAGGCGCTCCACACGTTCGCCTTTCATAATATCTTGAGCAACTATTTCAGATACATCATCCGCTGTAACTGAGCAATATAACACCTGCTGAGGTTCGATAACCAGCGTAGGACCTTTTTCACAAAACCCTTGACACCCAGTACCCACTATGCTCACGCTGTCTTCGAGTCCTTGCTGTTTTAGCTCTAATTTTAAGGCATCAATAAGTTTATGGGCTCCCGATGAAGAACATCCGGTTCCCGCACAAACTAAAATCTTTTGCTTCTCTGCCATCCCTTTATCCCCCTACTCGTATTCGGCTAATATTCCTTTAATACTCTCCGGTACCAATCTCCCATGAACCTCATTGTTGATCGAGATCACCGGCGCAAGTCCACACGCTCCAATACAGGCCACGACTTCCAAGGTGAAACGCCTATCTTCAGTCGTTTCCCCATCTTTAATCTTTAATTCCTTCTCGAGCGTTTCCACGACCTTGGCTCCCCCCCGGACATGGCAAGCCGTCCCCAAGCAGACGTTAATCACATTTCTTCCCGAAGGAGTTAACCGAAACTGAGCATAAAACGTAACCACTCCATATATCCTTGCTAGAGGTAACCGCAAACCTTTACTGATATGTTTAAGCACATCAGCTGGCAAATACCCATAAACCTCTTGGGCATGTTGCAAAACCGGAATTAGAGGTCCATTCTCATTTTTAAATTTCGCAATAATTTCATCCAACTTAATCTGCTTAGGATCAACTAAATCTTCACACGCGGTGCACAAATAAATCCCCCCTACTAATTGCTAACAATTAAAACTTGTATACCTCATTTTCTGTGATTAACATCGACATTTTAGCGTCATATTTGCCAACTGGTACTTGAGGAATAACTTGACATTGGAAACCAAGAGCGACTCTGGGTGTTAAGGGATTTAACAGCATAAAGAAGCGGTCGTAATAACCACCTCCATACCCTAAACGATTCCCTTGCAAATCAAACCCAGAACCAGGTACGATAATCAAATCGATTTCTGATGGTTCTACTACTCCAAGTGTCAATTTGGGTTCGCGAATTCCATAAGCTCCTGGTTCAATATCCTGTATCAGATCATGTACTTCGATGGGAAGGAGAATACTTTGCGGCGCACAGCGGGGTAAAACTAGCTTTTTCTTACCTGCTAGCGTTGCCTCTGCCATAGCCGTAGTCTCTACTTCTTCACGGAAGTTAAGAAATAACATTACGGTTTGAGCCAGTTGGAATTCCGGTAAATCCATAAGTTTTTGCTGAATAATTGTGCTTTTACTTTTTCTTTCTTTCTCTCCTAAATAGGCCCGCTGACATAAACACGCTTGGCGCACATCGGCCTTTATAGACTGTTGGTCCTCACTCATGTCAATACTACCCTTCAGAAAAATCTCGTACTATACTGCTATTCGATTAATAGAGAGAAAATCCTTCCTATTTTGAAAATTTATTATAAGTGTTTTCGGTTACTTATCGAAGAATCGGAGAACAAGTATTGGTAAATAACCTTTTTTTAAGCCCTAAAGTTATCCACTTTCCAAAGCTAGTTGTGCCGCCTTGTTCCTCAGTTATCCACATTATCCACAGGCTTTGTGGATAATGTGATCCTTAAAGAAGCTACTTTGCGAAAAACCGCAAAACTGCTTCTACGACTTATCTACAGACTTATCCACATTATCCACAATTCCGTCTTATCCACAGAACATACGGTCGGGGACTTGGAGGGACTTGGGTCACACAGCGCTCAGTGCTACGACGCAGAGCAAACTATCCGTGTAAGCTCCTAAAGGGGGTGCGGGGTACATCCTTCGGCGGTAGTATTCTTTAAAGAAACCGCCTACGGCGATAATCTCCACTGGAGACTATCGTGCCAAATGCGCC
>LOEW01000219.1 GCA_001516045.1 Desulfosporosinus sp. BRH_c37 | reverse complement strand
CTAAAACGAAAGCCGCTTGCAGTGCCTCTGTCGGGCATAGCGGGAAGCATTCTTTGCAGTTCCAGCACTCCTTGGCAGATATCTCCGGAATGAAGCTGATCTCCCGAGTTTTTCCTTTGTCCACAAATACTATGGCGTTCTTCTTTTTGACTTCGGCACAGTATCTTACACATAGACCACAATGAACGCAAAATGAGGGATCTTTTTCAAAACGGTCTTTGTTTGCTCCATACTCCTTAGCCAAATCCTGCAATTCAAAGGCATCTGGAGCATGTGCCAGCAATAGCTCCAAGATCATTTTGCGAATTCTATCGACCTTCTCAGACCTGGTTCTCACGATCAAATCTTTGGCCACTGGATAAAGGCAGGCAGCAACGTAATTTGTCCAGCCGCGTACTTCTGCTTCGACTGTGCAAAAGCGGCAACCCCCATAAGGGTCTAATTGCTTGTGGTGGCAAAGTGTCGGAATCGATATTCCCGCTTGTTGTGCAGCCTCTAAAACGGTCATTCCTTCTCTTGCCGTGACTTCTTTTCCGTCAATCTGTAATTTAATTTCACTCATATTTCTATACTCCCTCTAAGGCAATCAGTGCCTTGCAGGAATGCGCCGGGCACCGTTTCTCGATGTGCGCCTCAAACTCATCTCTAAAGTATTTCAACATGCTTAATAATGGATTTTGAACACTCCTGCCCAACGAACAAAGGGCTGCTGCGCCGATTACCTCGGCTAATTCCTCCATTAACTCAATATCCCCTGCTTTTCCCTTGCCCTTGGTCATATTCGTCAGGATATTAAGCATCTGCCTGATCCCTTCACGACAGGGAACGCATTTCCCGCACGACTCACCGGAGAGGAAATCAAGGAAGAACCTAGCGACTTCTACTAAACAGGTACCTTCATCCATCATTAGCATATCGCCTGCGCCCATTGACGCTCCCAGTTTGGACAGCACATCAAAATCCAGCGGGTTGTCGATGAGACTCTCGGGGATTGTTCCTCCCATTGGTCCTCCAAAGTGAATTGCTTTCAGTTTCTTTCCATTGGGAATTCCACCACCAAAGTCATAGACAATTTCTTTGAGCGAGGTTCCCATCGGAACTTCCACGACTGTTGAATTACAAACATGACCTGATAAGGAGATTAGCTTTGTCCCCTTGCTCTTCTCTGTTCCGATACTGTTATACCATTCGGAACCCTTACCGATAATCTGTGGCACATTGGCCCAAGTTTCCACATTGTTCAGGTTACTCGGCCTATCCCAAATACCATGTACCGATGTACGGATATATTTCGGTTTTGGCTCCGGTGCCTTGCCTTCGATTGACCTCATTAACGCACTGGACTCGCCTGAGACGAAGATCCCGACATCAAAATGGACCTCAACCTTAAAGCTAAAACCGGAGCCCAGGATATTTTCACCCAGCAGTCCGTATTCCTCCGCTTGGGCCAGGGCAATATCTACATTCTTTCTTAATTCCGGAGTGTCATGCCGCGTGTAAATAAATCCCTGCTGGGAACCGATTGCGTACGCCCCGATGATCAAGCCTTCCAGCACGCTATGCGGATTTCCCTGGAAGAGGGCTCGATCCATAAACGCTCCGGGCTCTCCTTCGTGGGCGTTCACGATTACATACTTCGTTTCGTTGGGCGCATTTCGGGTAGTCTCCCACTTCCTACCGGCTGGGAATCCACCGCCGCCCCTTCCGCGTAAGTTGGCTTTCGTTACTTCTTCTAGGACTTGCACAGGGCTCATCTCATTCAGTGCTTTGGCTAACGCTGAATAACCGCCAATCGCCAGATAGTCATCGATGCTCTTAGGATTAATCTTAGCGTTATTGCCCATCAGAACCCGCATCTGTTTTTTATAGAAAGGTATTTCAGACATCAACGCTGCTTTTTCACCGCTCTTGGGGTCTGTATAAATCAGTCGGTCAATTACTTTTTTTCCAATGACAGTCTGGGAAACTATCTCCGGGACATCCTCCGGCGTTACCTGCAAATAGCAGATTTCTTCAGGATTAATCACAACAATCGGACCTTTTTCACAAAAGCCATGGCAACCGGTGGCTATCACATCAACTTTAGCTTCCAACGATTGTTTCCTGATTTCTTCTTTAAAGGCGTTGATTACTGCGCCGTTTCCGAGGCCGAGACAGCTGAGTCCCGCACATATAGCGATACTAGGCTTATCGGGATCTTTTTTTGACAAGATGCCCTGTCTCAGTTCTTCCAATTCAGCAGCTGAATTTATCCTTGTCATAATCTTCCCTCAATCATATTTTTTTAACGCGTCTGCTATCTCGTTAGACGATATCCGACTGTGAGTCTTTTCATCAACTTTTAGCATCGGACCACAAGTACAGCAGCCTTGGCAGTTAACGGTCTCCAAGCTAAACTTATGTTCCGCATCCGTTTCGCCAGGTTTGATTCCGGTCAGGTCTTGAACCGTCTCGAGCACACTCTGTGCACCACGAATATGACAGGCGGTACCCGTACATACGTGAATTTCATGACGTCCTTTGGGCGTCAAACTGAAGGTTTTATAATAGGTTGCTATGCGCAGTACCCGACTAAAGGGCACCTCTAATTTTTCACTAATCTTCATCATAACTTCTCTGGGTAGCCAATGATTCTCTTCTTGAATTTCCATCATGACTCGAATCAGTTGACGGGATTGGCCCTGATATTTATTTAAAATCTGTTCTATTGCATCGTTATCCATAATCTCTCTGTCCTGACCTCCTTCTCTCCCCGAATTCGATGTTCGATGTTCGAAGTTCGAAGTTCGAGTGATTGTAATCTTTCAGGCATTATATCTACAGGAATCACAATTATTCACTAGGCGAGAGCAAAGCATTTCTGACTTTCCTCATACCTGACTAAACCCTGCCTTGATGAACTGTTAAGGTGCCTGGATACTTCAGACGGCGTCAGGTCTAAAACCTTAGAGATCTCTCCGGTTGTATGGGGTCTTTCTTTCAAGAGTGCGATGATTTGGCTGATTGCCAGTTGTTGGCCAATTGTTTCATCAAACAACTTTTTGAACTCGTCACTGGCGAAAAATTGATGATAGACTTCCTCCGATTGAGTAGTTATTCTCATCCGTTCTCTTTCCACCAACCTTATATAGGGGACCAGGTTGGTTACTGCTTCAAGTTTGGACTTTAAGGCTAATCCTTCGATTCCTTCGCTTTTGCCTAGAGGTCCTAACTCCTTCACATTTTTGCCAAAGTCATTCATAATCTCGGCAAAAAGATTTCCTTCAGCGGACGACATATTTCCTATCCTTAATCTTTCCGGATTCAGTCCGATATACTCCATTAGTTTCTTACAAAGAAGTACCATGTTTAAGGCATGATAATTTCCATTGGTACTATAATTGCAATCATTGAATCGGCAACCACCTATAAACACTCCATCCATTCCATTTGAGAAAGCCCTTAGTACAAATGACAGGTCGACTCTACCGGAACACATGACGCGAATAATTCTGCTTTCAGTTGTATATTGTAGTCTGGACACGCCAGCCAGGTCCGCAGACCCGTAGGCTCACCAATGGCATACAAAACCTAATATTTTCGGCTTAAATTTAAGTCCTGTACTCATTCGTTCTCACCTCCTTAGTTAGTTGTCCCGTCCTTGCTCATATCTAGTCGGCCCCTGACAAACTACCGTCATAGGCAGTTTGTCAGCGCTCTCTATAAGCCTGAAGCCGCGTCAATTTGGCTCATAATCTCTTCATCGGTAAAGTGTTTGAGTTGAATAGCACCTGTTGGACACTTCGTGTTACAGAGACCATCTCCCTTACAGAGAACAGGATTAATCCTAGCCTTTCTGCCTTCTGGTGTTTCAACAAACTCTATCGCTCCATACGTGCAAGCTGTGATACATGCCCCACAGGAAATGCAGCTACTCTCCTTAACTTCACAAACAGCACCCGAGGCTACAACTGAATCACGGGAGAGAAGCGTTATTGCTCGCCCGGCAGCTCCATAAGCTTGGCTAACCGTTTCCGAGATCAGTTTAGGATAGTGTGCCATTCCACATAGATAAACTCCATCCACTGCAAACTCGACTGGCCTTAATTTGACATGGGCTTCTTTGAAGAAACCATCGAGATTGGTCGTTACCTTAAATAACTGAGTTGCTTCTTGACTTCCCTCCGACGGTATAACGGCGGCAGCTAAAGCGAGTACATCAGCATCGATTTCCAGCTTCTTACCTAAAATAAGATCGGTTACGCTAACCTTTAAGACACTCCGACCTTCTTCATTAACCCCTGCTTCCACCTGAGGTTGATCCTGTTGCTCATAGCGGACAAACCTTACTTCCTTATCTGCCGCTTCTCGGTAATAATCCTCTTTGAGCCCATACGTTCTGATATCCCTAAACAGAATGTAGATGTCCATCTCGGGCTTTAGCTCTTTTAGTTTCAGGGCGTTCTTGATCGATTCGCTGCAACATACCCGGCTACAGTAGTTTCTGTCTTCATTTCTGCAGCCTACGCATTGGATCATCACCAAGCTCTCGGAGTTGAGTAGTTTTTCTTCTCCTTCGGCTATTTTTCCTTCCAACTCCAGGTGGGTCATTACCCTCTCATCTTCACCATAAAGGTACTCTGTGGGTTGGTATACTTCTGCACCTGTTGCGAGAATTGTTGCGCCATGTTTTATTTCTGCGTTTCTCGCTTTGGACTTCACCTTGGTTTCGAAATTCCCAATGTAGCCGGTCGTCTCGGTGATGGTTGCATCCGTATAGACATGGATTAACGGGTGCTGATAAACCTTGCGTACCACATCTCCCAAATACTCTTGAACATCCATTCCTTCCAAGGTGTAATAAATTCTGCGTGCCATTCCCCCCAGGTCCTTATCCTTTTCTATCAGGTAAACCTCATGTCCCTGGTTGGCCACACTTAGTGCACTGGTCATCCCGGCCAGGCCTCCACCGACCACCAAAGCCGTCTTGTTGACGTGCAGCGCAAATTCTTGCAAGGGCTCCAAATGACAGGCCCGCGCTACTGACATCCGGACTAGATCCTTGGCCTTTTGGGTCGCCTCTTCTTTTTCTTTGGCATGGACCCAGGAGCAATGTTCTCTAATATTGGCCATTTCTAGATAGTATTGATTTATTCCCGCCTCCCGAAGGGTATCCCGAAATAGTGGTTCAAGGGTCCTCGGTGAGCAGGCTGCGATAACTAAGCGATTAAGCCCTTTTTCTTTGGCCATGTCGGCTATTTCTTTGGCAGAATTTGTGGCACATGAAAAGAGCTGTTCCTGAGCGTAGACAACATTGGGTAAGCTTAAGGCATATTCCACTGTGGATGGAACACTTACTATCCTGGAAATATTTGCTCCGCAATGACACACAAAGACTCCTACCTTGGGCTCCTCTTGTGAGACATCCCTTTCTGGCGGATAGATCCTTTCTTTGGACAGCTTCCCTCGCCTATAGTCAAGCAGTTCTCCACATTGCGAACCGGCTCCGCTGGCGGAATAAACCGACTCGGGAATATCTGTCGGACCCTGGAAGCCCCCGCTGACAAAAATCCCCGGCTTAGTCGCCTCAATCGGATTGGAGGGAATTGTTTTACAGAAGCCGTGTGTATTGAGCTCAACACCGAAGGTATCCGCCAAAGCCTGATATTTTGTCGGTGGATTCAAGCCGACGGATAAGACCACCATATCGAATTCTTCTTCTTTTACCCCATCATCGGGCGTAGAATATCTGATCGTTACATTTTTGCTTTCCGGGATCTCTTTGCCTATTGAGACATAGCTTCTTATAAAGCGTACCCCGGGAAGTTGCTCTGTTTTTTGGAAATAACGCTCTAAATCCTTGTTATAGGAACGAACATCGTTATGGAATATTGTGCACTCGGCATCAATGTCATGCTCCTTGGTCAGAATTACCTGTTTCTGAGCATACGAGCAACATACGGATGAACAATAGCTATTACCACCCGCCGGGTTAACTTGTCTGGATCCGACACATTGAATCCACGCTATTTTATGGGGATGCTTCTTGTCCGAAGCCCGTAGTATCTCACCTTCATAAGCCCCTGAGGGACTTAAGATTCGTTCATAATCAAGACTGGTTACCACGTTTTCAAACTTCCCGTAACCATAGTCGTTTCGGAGCTTTGGATCAAATGGCTCAATCCCAAGAGCCAAAACGATTGCTCCGACATTGACTTCAATCTTCTCTGCCTTTTGATTAAAATCTATGGCGCCGGTCTTACAGACTGATTGGCAAATACCACATTTCTTCTCTTTCAGGTAGAGGCAGCTTTCATCAATATATGTGGCCAATGGAATCGCTTGCGTGAAGTAGATATGGATGGCTTTATTATCTGATATTTCCTGATTAAATTGATCAGGGTACTTGATTGGGCAGTATTCTACGCAGACAGTGCAACCCGTGCATTTGCTCTCGTCAACATATTTAGGCCTTTTTGTCAATGTTACGTTGAAATTTCCTGCTTCCCCATCGACACTGTCAACTTCAGTATAGGTTAGAACTTCAATATTCGGCTGCCGGTCGACCTCGACCAGTTTGGGGTTGATTATTCAACTGGAGCAGTCATTGGTAGGAAAGGTCTTGTCAAGCTGCGCCATATGGCCCCCTATGCTCGGCGCTTTGTCAACTAGGTACACCTTATAACCAGCAGTGGCCAAATCAAGCGAGGCTTGAATTCCGCTGATCCCTCCACCAACAACCATTACGTCTCCAAAATTGCTGTCTCCAGCATTATTACAAAGTTCTTGCACTGTTTCTTTTAGTAATAGTTCTTTTTCCACTCTCTATCACCTCATTTGTTTTCAGTTTATCGGGGACATTCCTCCAACCTCAAAGAAAGGCTTTATTTTGGAGGTGTGTCCCCCTTCACTTATTGGGGACACTCCTCCGACTACCCCAGACTTGCTCTCAAGAAAAGGAGGTGTGTGTGTCCCCTTTCCATGCCCCTGGCAGGTTCGGCCGTATTAGCCAACTACTTAATCTGCTAAGCAGCCAAGTCGCTCCGGGTGGGAGTACACCAACAGCCGTCCTCCTCGCGCATAGCCAATTAGAGTAATGCCCAAATCACGAGCAAACGAAACGGCTCTCCCTGTCGGCGAGTGTCGTGAAACAACAACTGGAGCCTGCATCTTTGCCGCCTTGAGTAACATCTCTGAAGAAATGCGACCGGTAGTCAGCAACAGTCGATCTCTGGTTGATAATCCCCTTGCTAGACATTCGCCATGGATCTTATCCAAGGTGTTATGTCGTCCGATATCCACAGTCACTACTAGCAGGTTCTTGGTATCGGACAGTGCTGAGTTGTGTATACCACCGCTAAGCCGGTCCAAGTCTATCTGCTCTTGAAACTTCTTCATCAGGGACAGCACTTCCATTGGAGTAACAACAAGATCCGATTCTATCCTCTGTCCATCAGTATTAAAAGCTGAGCCACCACCGCACCCAGAGGTAAGTATCCGCTGCGTTGGCAATTTATACTTGGAGTTGCTCAGCCTCACATCGGCCTGCAATTCTTCCTCACAAATGTTCAACATCACCACATCGCTGATGTCTGAGATGATTCCCTCTCCGTACAGGAATCCGAGCACAAGACAATTCAGCTTGGTTGGAGTGCACTGGATAGTGACCAGTTCCAGGTGATTTATATAGATTGTGAGCTCTATCTCGCTAGGCACGTGGACTGAAGTCCTGACCCATCCCTCATCCGAAAAGCGATTACAGACTAGGTCTGCTTCCACACCTTTCATAGCCGATACGCCTATCGTTTCTTGCATGTCTCGCTCCTCCGTCCTCTAAAGCACTTCTTGGAGGATCTCCGTGATGTCCTTTACCTGTATGAGATCATCATAACCCATGACTAACCTACTATCCTCAAAATTGGTGATGCAATAAGGGCAGGCCGTAACCAACACCTCAGCTCCTACTCCAATAGCTTGATCTAATCTGAGGTTGGCAAATCTGTCAGACTTTTGAGTTTCTATCCAAATCCTGCCTCCACCCATCCCGCAACACATACTGTTTTCTCGCGTCTCCAGCATCTCATTCAGTTCCAAACCAGGTATTTTCTTTAAGACTCCTCGTGGCTCGTCATAGATGCCATTATGCCGTCCTAGATAACAAGGGTCATGATACGTAATTTTTTTCTCATACTCTTTGCTAATCTGAAGCTTTCCCTCGTTAATAAGCTCGAATAAATACTGGGAGATATGAATAATTTCAAAGTTCACATTGAATTCGGGATACTCGTTCTTGAA
>LOEW01000218.1 GCA_001516045.1 Desulfosporosinus sp. BRH_c37 | reverse complement strand
GTGTGATTTTGCGGAGCGAACCATCAAGCAGAGTCGCGTAAATCGCGCTTACATTACGTAGCGGTAGCGTGGCAAGGTTCACATGCAGAAAGCCCAGAGGTTTTGCCTAAGCTCGCTTCGTAATCAAGCGTGATCGCGACGGCGCTTTGGGTGAGCGGAGCAACATTACACCCTCCCCCGTTCCCAGCCCACAGCGAAGTTCTTTCTGCCCAAATGGTCCCCAGCTCTAGGAGGGTGTTAAGTTGCGAAGCGAACCCATCCAGCAGAGTCGCGTCAATTGCGCTTACATTACGAGGCGTCAGCACGGCGTTGGTTAACTTGCAGAAAGCCCAGAGGTTTGCCGTGCTCGCCTCGTAATCAAGCGCAATAGCGACGGCGCTGTGGGTGAGTGTAGCAACTTAACACCCTCCCTTACAAAGCCAATTTGGGTAAAACAACGAGCACCCATCCTGAGTGCACTTGAATTACGGCCTCCTCAGCACTAAATATATTGCTTATCCCTCGCGGGGAATCCTGCCATAAAACCTCCTGCGTGAGAGGGTAATACAGTCCTTCTGTTGTGACCACCGCCTGCTCTGACAAAGCAATCAAAGAAAGTTCCTGTCCTTGGGAAGCTCTAATACATTCGCGCCCTTGAAAGATCCAACCCTCCTGTTCGGGATCGACTAAACGAATCCGGTATCCTTTCTTGGCATAGGCAAGCATCAGGGCTATATTACCAATAAAATGATCGATTCGTTTCCCAGTCGCCCCATAGAGCCAAATCTCCCGTTCACTAACAAGACGGGCCCGCTCCTCAGCACGAATTAGTGCCAATTCGAGATCCGTCTCATCCTTTTCGCAGGGATATCGTTCAATGACGCATCCCCCATTTTCACATTGCTTTAGGACCTGAAGAGTAACTGAATCTAAATCTCCGATGAGAAGATCAGGTAAACATCCAGAAAGGGCGGCATGGTTCGCCCCCCCATCTACACATATCAAAAAATCAACCTCTTTGAGGACTTGCCTTCCCCATCCTAAATCCCAAGCACCGTTTGCCAATACTGCAATTTTCATAATGCGTTTGGCGAGAAACCGCTATACCTAAAGGCATGGAGGAATCGCCAACCTCCTTTGCATTAAATATTTCTCACTAGTTTAATTCTCATTCAATATTAGTGAAAATATTGTATAATATATATGGAAACGAAAGGAGGTGATAAAATGCAAATTACAATTACTGCAAAGATCCAAATACTACCGAACACAGAACAGATATTGCAATTACAAAATACCTTATCTTCTATAAAGAAAAGTCTAAATGTCGTATCGGACATAGTTTTTTTAACAAAAGAGCTTTCTCAACCCAAATTACACAAATTAACTTACGAGATTTTAAGACATGATCATGCCTTAAAATCACAGATGGCACAAAGCGTAATGAAGACTGTTGTAGCCAAATACAAATCTGCCAAATCAAACAAACACGAATTTAATAAAGTTGTTTTTAAGAAACCAGAGTATGACTTAGTTTGGAATCGAGACTATTCTTTAGTCAAAGGCTTATTCTCTGTCAATACTTTAAAGGGTCGTATTAAAGTCCCATTTAGACAAGAGGGAATGGATCAATACTTTGATGGGTCTTGGAAGTTTGGGACAGCCAAGTTGGTGTTCAAGCATGATAGGTTTTTCTTGCATATACCATCAACTAAGGAGATAGAGGTTTCTTTAATCCAAGATATTAAAAATGTTGTTGGCATTGATCTTGGAATCAATTTTCTAGCCACGAGTTATGACTCTTCTAATAACACCGAGTTTTATCATGGTCGTCACATAAAGCATAAACGAGCCAATTACTCTAAAGCACGAAAAGAACTTCAACAAAGACAAACACCGTCATCAAGAAGAAGATTGAGATTGATAGGGCAGCGAGAAAACCGTTGGATGACTGATGTAAACCATCAAGTATCGAAGGCACTCGTTAATTCTGCGGGTCAAAACTCTTTACTGGTATTGGAGGATTTGACCGGAATTAGAAATGCCACAGAAAAAGTACAACTTAAGCATCGTTACATTTTTGTATCTTGGGGGTTTTACCAATTACGTCAAATGATTGAGTATAAAGCTAAACTAAACCGTTCACTGACAATTACTGTAAACCCTAAATATACTAGTCAAAAATGTCCACAATGTGGTCACACTGAGAATGCGAATCGAGACAAAAAGAATCATAGTTTCACTTGTAAGAATTGCACTTATACTTCCAATGATGATCGTATAGGAGCAATGAATCTGCGTAACATCGGAATAGAGTACGTTCACGCAGAACTAATTAAGCAAGTTCCTTAATTAGTTAGGGTGCTGTCAACAACCCTGTAATGTAACAACACGCTTCTTTTGAATCGACAAAAGGTAGGAGATTTAATCGTTTGGACTACTGGTTAGTTACAAGCCACTATCCCTTTAGAGTAGTGGTAGTTGACTACTCGCTCTTCACAGAATGTGCTGCTTGACGAAGTTCTTGCACAGCTTGTTTTGGATCAGGATGTGTGAAAACAGCAGATCCTGCCACTAAAATATGAGCCCCTGCGTTAACCACTACTGGTGCAGTTTCCAAGTTAATGCCTCCGTCTATTTCAATTTGACAGGTGGACCCGGTTTGTTGAAGATGGCGATGGAGAACCTGTATTTTAGGGATAACGTTCGGGATAAATTTTTGTCCCCCAAATCCAGGGTTGACCGTCATCAACAGCACCATGTCTAGGTCTTGCAATATATACTTTATCCCATCAAGAGGTGTAGCAGGATTGAGGGCAATTCCGGCCGTCATTCCCTGTTCCTTGATCTGTTGAATCACGCGGTGCACATGGTAGGTAGCTTCTAAATGAAAGGTGATATGATCGGCCCCAGCCGCAGCAAAATCCGCAATAAACAACTCGGGTTTCTCTACCATCAGGTGAACATCAAAGCGCATACTGGAATGAGACCTTAATGATTTAACCAAAACCGGTCCATAGGTAAGATTCGGAACGAAGTGCCCGTCCATAACATCAATATGTAAAACTTCAGCTCCAGCATCCTCAACTAAACGCACCTGTTCTCCTAGTCGGGAGAAATCGGCAGATAAAATGGAAGGGGCAATTTGTATCATATTAATATCTCCTCTCTGCTTCAATTACTTCTTGCAAGAATATTAAATAGTGTTCATATCGAGTAGGAGAAATCTCTCCACTTTCTAAAGCTTCTTTAATCGCACAATTTGGCTCTTTATCGTGGATGCAACTGTTAAACCGACACTGGCGACGACGCTGGGCAAATTCCGGAAAACACTCTGCTAACTCTGCTCGTTTAAGATTCGGCAAAAAGAGAGCGGAAAATCCCGGAGTATCCGCAACAAGCCCACCAGCACAGACCATCAGTTCAACATGGCGTGTGGTATGGCGACCGCGCTTAGACTTGAGACTTAATTTTCCTGTCTTTAGTTTCTTTCCGGGAGATAAGGCGTTGAAAAGACTTGATTTCCCGGCCCCAGAAGGCCCAGCTAGCACACTGATTTTCTCCTTTAACCGAGCCCCAACCTCTTTAATTCCTTGACCTGTTTCATTAGAAACTTCAAACACAGTGTATCCTATTTTGCGGTAAACATCTGGGACGTAAGGTTGCTCAGAGTCTTTGGTTAAAGACGCTTTATTTAATTTATCTATTTTTGTAAAAACTAAAACGGGTTCGATTTCGGCGTCTGTCACCTGGACCAACAAACGATCCAGCAGATTAAGATCCGGCTTAGGAGAAGTCAGGGCAAAAACCAAAAGGGCTTGGTCCACGTTGGCAATTGTTGGGCGGCTTAAAGCGTTTCGCCGTGGCTCGACAGCCTCAATCGTCGCCTTATCCTCCTCTTCGGGTAAAATTCTCACCCGATCTCCTGGCAAAAAGTCTTGGACTTTAACCCGAAAGCGACCGCGCAGAGAACATTCCCATACTCGATCCTCCGCATAGACATAATAAAATCCACCGTAACCTTTGAGTAAGACTCCTTCGATCATTTATACTACTCCACTTCCAAGACATACTTCGGTTTCTGTCTTCTGACCGCTATAATCGGTAACAATCCATGTCGCTGATGTGGTACTACAATAATGCTAAAAGGCTACAAAGCCTGTCAAGGCCCCAAATATAGTGTTAAACTCCGACCCCCGGACTCTGACCTCTGACTTCTGTTTGTCTTCCGGCTTCTGATCTCTGACCTCTGTCATGGCGATTGGCCCAGGTCCATCGCAAACAACCATCGTAACCTCAGCCCCTTGTAGAACGGGTTCTCCCGGTTTAGGTGTCGTGCTCATAACCACATCTAGCGGAAAAGTGGTAGAATCCTGGTTTTCTATCCGCACAACCAGATTGTTCTGAACAAGCATATTTTTCGCTTCTGTGGATGTCTTACCAATCACATTTGGCATAAAAATCGTTTGCTGCAACACTCCGGCACTGATTGTCAAAACTATTGGCCCACTTTTCGCCCAAGTAGCATTTGGCATAGGATTCTGGGCGATAACAAAATCTTTAGCCACAGTCTGACTGGGCTTGGGGTCAAAGGTTATCTTACCAGTAAATCCCGCATTATTGATAAGGTTCACAGCATTTTCCTTAGACATCTGTCCAGTCGTTACATCTGGAAATTTCGCCATATCCAGACCTTTGCTAACCACGACTTTAATTATCCTACCAACTTTAACGGAGGTCTCCGCTTTTGGATCCTGATCCATGATGTGGTCTTTCTCGACTTTATCATCGAATTCGTAAGTAACAATCGGGTCAAGACTTAGTTTAGCCTGTTTCATATAGTCCCCTGCCACAGGCACCGTTTTCCCGACAACATCGGGAACCTTTGTCACATCTACTGCTAAAAAGTTCTTTAAGGCCATCCCTCCTGCTAACACGAGCAAGAGGAAGAGAAGTACGAGTCCCCCTACTATCCATCGCAAACGTTTATTATTCTCGTTCTTAGTTGGGGGATTATTTCCTCCAATCGGAGAATCTAATGCCTCGATTGGTGCTAGAACCTTGCCCATTCCTTGGTGAGTCTGGGTTGCTTCCGAATCATCCTCAAGTGGGATTGCTACTCTCGTAATCGGCCGACCGGCCTGAATGTGGTTAAGATCTGCCAAAAGATCTTTTGCCGATAAGTACCGTTGGGCAGGTGACTTAGCGATCGCCCTCATAATAACAGCTTCAAATTCCTTTTCGATCCGAAGATTGATTTTACTCGGCAATACTGGCTGTTCCTGGAGGTGTTTTAGCGCAATGGTGATCGGAGTTTCTCCGTCATACGGAACTCTACCCGTGATCAATTCATAGAGAACAATCCCTAAGGAGTAGATGTCCGATTGCTCGTTACTTTGCATCCCTTTGGCTTGTTCGGGAGACAAGTAATGCACCGAACCAATAATATCCCCTGTGTGGGTCACGGTTGCCGAAGATACCGCACGCGCAATGCCAAAGTCCGTGACCTTAGCATGTCCATCCGCTGTCACCAATATGTTGTGTGGTTTAATATCACGATGAATAATATGGTGTGCATGGGCATTTTGTATAGCCTCGGTAATTTGTCTTGCGAGGTTTATGGACTGTTCTGTGGACAGTGGCGCATACTCTCGGATTATTTCTTTGAGATTGCGACCTTCCACATATTCCATGACAATATACTCAGTATCCCCTTCTTTACCGACATCATAAACCGATACGATATTGGGATGGGACAAACTTGCTACCGATTGGGCTTCCCTTCTAAAACGGCGAATAAAGTCTTCATCTGTGACAAACTGCTCCCGTAGCACTTTTATGGTTACTACACGGTTCAGTAGAACATCCTTGGCCTTATAGACAATCGCCATACCACCAGCACCAATTCGCTCCAGGACTTCATATCGTCCCCCGAAGATTTTACTCACTATTTGACACCTTCTTTCTGGCTCATTGCTGCTTGAATAATTTGTCGGGCAATCGGAGCAGCCGAGCCTCCTCCGGTTCCGCCATGTTCAACAATAACGGCTATCGCGATCCGCGGGGCATCAGCTGGCGCAAAGGCAATATACCAACCATGCGTTGGGACATTCCCCCCCGGTTCCGCCGAACCAGTTTTAGCCGCAACCTGAACATTAGGTATTGCACCAGGAGCAGCAGTCCCATCATTCACCGCTGTAACCATCCCGCTCGTGATCTTAACCGCTTCCTCTTTAGAAAGCGCGGTCAACCAAGGTTGCGGTTTTTGTTCAAATATAACATTTTGTGTGGGGTCTAGGATACGTTCCACAAGATGTGGGGTCATTATAACCCCATGGTTTGCTATACCTGCAGTAATTAACGCCATATGAAAGGGTGTGACCAAAACTTCTCCTTGTCCGAAGGTACTGGCTGCCAAAAGATTAGTCGCTAACTTCGCAGGAATTGGAGTTGCTTTGCTAATCGAGCTCATAGGAATATTAAATTCAAAAGGAATTTTCTGCCCAAACCCAAATCCTTTGGCAGCTACCAGGAAGTTCTTATCCCCTGCCTGTACCCCAAATGTTGCAAAGTACGTGTTGCAAGAATCAGCTAAAGCCATATTATAGTTAACCCAACCATGCGATTTATCGTTTTGTTCTGAAATTATTTGTCCGTTAATCATTGTCGATCCTTGGCAATCATACAGATCGGTGGTATTAATCCCACTCCGGAATATGGCGGCCGATGTAACCACCTTCATGGTCGATCCCGGAGGGAAAAGGGAAAAATATCGCTGTTCAAGGGGCCTATCCTTTTCGCGGCTTATAATATCAGCCCAATTTGCTTCAAGGTTTGTGGGGTTAAAGCTGGGTTGGCTCACCATGGCCAACACTTCTCCTGTCCGTGGATCAAGGGCTACAACGGCCCCCATTTTTCCATTGAGCGCATTATAAGCAATGCTCTGTAAACGCGAGTCCAAGGTGAGCACCACATCATCCCCTTGGCGGGGAAGGGCAAAGAGCTGTTGAACCGCTTGCGTGGGGGATACCTTCTTAATTCCCAATAACCAGTCAGCCAGGTTTGCTTCAAGACCAGAGGAGGCAAGTTTTACGGTTGAATAACCGAGCAACGGCTCAAAGATTTCCCCCTTCGGATACACCCGAACCTTCTTTCCTTTGGAAGTCTGAGTTTGAGCTATAATTTCGCCGTTACGATCAAAAATTCCTCCCCTCGTAACGCGGCTTTCCATAAGAATTAAGCGACGATTGGCTTTATCTTTTAGTAACGTATCCGCCTGAACAACCTGCCAATAGACTAAACCCAAACTTAAGATAAAAAAACTAAAGGCTATTCCAAGCGCTACTCGACGCACCCCTCGCATTATGTTGCGTACTCCCTTCCTTTATTCTTGAGGCTGTGGGTAGCCACCGCGGTGGCGTTGGAGATATTCAGCAGCACCCCTAACAAAATAAAGTGGACAATCAGTGAACTTCCACCATAACTTACCCAGGGAAGTGGTATACCTGTTAAGGGAAGTAGTTTCGTGACCCCCGCAAGAATAATTAACGTTTCTGTCCCCAGTAGTATTCCTATCCCAGCAGCTAAGATTTGCCCGAACCGATCTTTTGCCTTAAGACTTACCGCAAAGGCTCTCATGACAACAATCAGAAAGAGTACTAGTACTGCCATTGCTCCAGCAAATCCCAATTCCTCCGCAATCACGGAAAAAACAAAATCACTAATGGCCACTGGCACTGTCGATGCTCCTATACCGTTACCTAAACCAGTTCCTAAAATTTTACCTCCACTAATGGCAAACAGAGATTGGGCAATTTGATACCCTCCACCCGTGGGATCTAGCCAAGGATTCATCCACACCTCCACTCTGACCCGTACATGTCGAAAGAGCATATAGGCCATAGTTCCAGTCAGCAAGAAAATCGGAAGAGATATTCCTAAGTAAAGGGCTCGTTCGGTCACAACATAAAGCATAAGTACAAAGAGCATATAAAACACCAAGGCCGTTCCTAAGCTTTTCTGAGCGGCCAAAATCCCCAGTACAAAAGCGACGATGATTATAAATGGACCTAATGTCCGCCAATCCGGCAAAGAGAATCGTCCCCACTGAACAGTCCCAACTCGCAATAATTCTTCATTTTCTTCCAAATACGTGGCCATAAATAAAAGCAAGGCCAGTTTGACAAATTCCTCCGGTTGAATTCCAATTCCCAAGAACTTGAACGAGCTTGTTGCCCCGCCTTCTTCAGAGCCAAACATAAGGGTCACTAACAACAAGACAACCGCTAAAAGCCCCCAAAGATATCTAAACCTTCCTAACTTCCGATAATCGTGCATCGCCCATAAAACTGCGTAAAAGAGCGCCTGCCCGATGTTCGCCCACCAGAATTGGTGCAAGGCAACATTTGGATTAATTCGCACTACGAACACAAGCCCCAAAGCCATTATTGCCTGGACAACTGGTAGAATATAGGGATCCCCTTGATAATGAAGTATTTGTTCCATCAGGCACCCCAGAAGGACTATAGCCGTAAAAATTAGCGCTTGCCAAAGGAGTTGGCTACTCAAGCTCTCCCATTTGAGCACGCTAAGTCCTAGCCACAATATTCCTAAAATGATCATACGCGTGATTAAACGATGAATCATCGGCTTACTCCAAAATACAGCACAAGGCTGTGAAATTATCCGGCGCACCCCGTTCTAATATAAGCTTTCGTAATTTCTCAAACTTTCCTTCCCAAGAGTTCGGTTCGAGGAATTCTTCTGTAAGTTCCTGATCACTGATCACATTGGAAAAACCGTCAGTGCATAAAAGAAAAACATCTCCAGCTTGCAGCCTTATACTCTTGCAATCCAGTTTAACCTCTGGGTCTGCTCCCAAGGCGCGCATCAGTACATGCCGTTGGGGGTGTTTTTCCGCTTCTTCGAGGGAAATCTGTTCTAGCCGCACAAGTTCGCCTACCAACGAATGGTCAGTAGTCAAGGAAGTTAACTCCTCATTTCGCCATAAATACGCACGACTATCTCCAACATGAGCAATTACGGCCGTCATGCTGCGCACTAACAAAACTGTCAGAGTCGTTCCCATCCCTGCATTTTCCGGCACAGTTGTTGAGGATTCATAGACGACCCGATTTGCATGAACAATAGCTTCAGTCAGCCCGCTTTCCAAGGCCTGTTCCTTAAGCCCAATAAATCGAGGAGCCCATTTTTCCAATTCCTTCAAGGCAGTTGAAGAAGCCACTTCTCCCGCTCTGTGCCCCCCCATCCCATCGGCCACTGCGTATAGCCCTTGCTGAGATAGCACGAGAAAAGAATCCTCATTGTTTTTGCGGATACACCCTTTTTCACTAAAGCTTAGAACTCTCATTTTGCCACCTCGAGTATTGGAAGGTAATACTTCCAATTTTCACATAGTCACCCGGAACCATTTGGACTGGAGAATGGATTTGCTCTCCATTAACCCAGGTTCCATTCGTACTTCCCAAATCTTCCACAACAGTCTGACCCTTCTGCAATCGAAAAACGGCATGATCAATGGAGGCAAAATGATCTGGTAGAACAATATCATTATGCTTACCACGTCCCAAACGCAACCCTTTGGCATCAACCCGAAAAATTCGGCCTCTGGAAAGCGTTTCTGCACCTGTGAGGACCTCTAACCGTCCGTAGTCATTAATTGAGCGTTGGAAAATCCCCTTTAATTGTAGATCTGCCAAAAGTGCTGTAAATATTCGAAAGATAAAAAGGTAGATCAGGGCCACAAAAGCTAGCCGTCCAATTACTAAAACAAATTGCATAAAACCCTCCAAGTCGATCAGAAGTCAGAAGCCTGCTGTCAGAAACTTAAACCAACAAGCTCTCCAATTGAAAATCACGCTAGAGATGATTTCTGTATAACCAGAACACTTTGTCCAATTTGAATACGATCACCTGGAGCGGCCGTCTGATGAGTTATTCTTTGGCCGTTGACAAAAGTACCGTTAGTACTTCCCAAATCATCCAACCACCAGCCGTTTTCTCCTGAAGCTAGTTTTACATGTCGCCTGGAAACCTCAGGGTCATGAAGCACCAGATCACATTGCCCATGACGACCAATGAAAATGTCTGCATTCTGAAGTGTAAGTATTTGACCTTTATCTGGTCCTTCTATAATTTCGAGAAAGTATTCAGGATTCCTTCCTAACCTGTCCTCAACGGGTAAGTTTGTCTTGACACTTTCCCTGAAAAAAGTTGTACTTTCCCGCCAATTTGATCCATTAGGTTCATTATCTTCGTTTTCTTCCTCTCTCCAGTCTACGTCAATCGAGTCATCAAAATCAACTTCAACAACCATCTCCCGAGGATTCACTGTCTCATCCGCATGCAACTCGATAGCAGGTTTAGTTAAAAACGTATACCCATTTCGTTCCGCCTCCGCAAATAGATACTTCGAGAGTTCAATGAGAAACACATCTCCAAAACTGGCTAACGGCCCCCAATCACTAGGATGCAGATAAACCCGATAGATATTCGCTACGTAGACTTGTGAAATGCTAACCTGTTTATTTTTAAGCATCGCCTTGACAAGTTCTTTCGCAATTTCTACGGGTTGAAGTCGGGCCGCACCTTTTTTAAAAGCTCCGGTAAATAGAAATTCAGCCATCCCTTCAAATCTGGCCAAAAGGCTCATTATAATTCACCCTCCCACAGTCGGCGAAGTTGACCACAAGCTGCGTCAATATCCGCCCCCCGTTCCTCACGAGAAGAAACAGAAATCCCAGCATCTTCTAACACCTGGGCAAACCTTTTTATCTGCTCCGGATTAGGGCGCTCCATTCCTGTTCCCACCACTGGATTCACCGGAATCAAGTTGACATGTCCAAACTGCCCATTTAATAGTCTGGCAAGGGCTTCTGCCTCTTCCCGCCTCGCATTCTCGGTAGTCAAGGCGACCTCGAAGGTGATGCGGCGACGAGTTACATGCGTGTACTCTCGACAGGCTGCCATTAGCTGGTCTAGTGGATAACGACGATTCATTGGGATCAGATCATTTCTTACTTCATCCTGTGCTGTATGAAGTGATACAGCTAGACCTACCTGAGGATTATCTTTCGCAAGTTGAATAATCCGAGGTACAACCCCACAGGTTGAAATCGTCATCCGTCGCATGCCAATATTCTGTCCCTGCTCATGATTCAGGAGCTGTATAGCCTTAAGAACCTGATCATAATTGAGAAGGGGTTCCCCCATACCCATAAAAACAATGTTGGTCACCTGAAAATCCGGATCTTCCTGACGGACATAATGGGTAATATCCAACACTTGACCCGCGATTTCACCGACACTAAGGTTTCTCTGAAGCCCTTGCAATCCAGTAGCACAAAATGCGCACCCCACCGCACATCCGACTTGAGTGGAGACACAAACTGTATGACGATCCCGTGACCTAGTCCGCTCATAATCCATTAAAACACACTCAATCGTTTCACCATCATTAAGGCGGAATAGATACTTTCGAGTGCCGTCCTCAGACCGTTGTTCTCGAACCTTTCCCAAAGGATAAAGACTAAGGCGAGAACGCAAAATTTGCCGATCACGGTCCCCTATGTTTTTCATTTCCTCCCAGGTACGCACCGTTTTTTGTTGAACCCATTGGAACAATTGGCTTGCCCGAAACCGTTTTAAACCATTTTCTTTACAAATTTCAATTAATTCATCTTCTAAACACCCGCGCAGTTCTATAGTTTCCATAATGTTTATTATTCACCCAATTCATTCCAGTTAAACTTCCCTATAAAGAAAACTTGGCTAGCGACAAGCCCTCAGGCACCGTCGGTTGCCTTAGTTGCACTTATGCTCCCATAAAGTATATAACTGAAAGTTATAATTTCTGACTAGTACGATGAAATTTTGCTAAGAAAAATCCGTCCATGTTATGACGGTGTGGTAAAAGCTGAAGCATCCCTTTATTAGCTTGTTGAATATCTCTCGGATCTTTAAGTTCAAAGGGCAAATCTTTCACCAAGTTAACAGCTTCAAATTCCGGATAAGCTGAACGAAACGTCTTAACCAGTTCAAAATTCTCTTCTGGTTCGATTGTACAGGTCGAGTAAATTAAATCTCCCCCCACTTCAACACAAGAAGCAGCCCGTTCCAAGATAGCAAGTTGAAGTAGGGGCAAATCCTTAAGGTCTTGCTCTTCTTTCCGCCAACGTAGATCTGCTCTCCGTCTAAGAACGCCCAATCCCGAACAAGGAGCGTCAACCAAGACGCGCTGATGTGAACCAAGTTTTATACCAGGCAAATCCCGAGCATCTCCAAATTGAGGTTGGATTATCTTTATTCCCAGTCTATGGGCTGACTGCTTGATGAGTTCCAGTTTTTGCACATGGATATCAAAGGCCATGATTTCCCCTTCATCCAGCATCATCTGAGCCAAATGCGTGGTTTTCCCACCAGGGGCACTACAAGCATCCAAGACACGTTGTCCTGGTTGGGGGTCTACCACATGAGCGACAAGTTGGGAGCTTTCATCCTGAACCGTAAATAGTCCCTCTCGAAAACTCTCCAGCCGATCTAGGGCACCAAAATCTTGGATTCTTATGCTTTCCGGGATTCTGGTTCCGGGGTCAACCGTAACTCCTTCCTGTCTAAGACGCTCCATTAAAGCTTCACGAGTAATCTTTAGTGTATTAGTGCGAATCCACGTGTGAGCCGGCTCATTATTAGCTTGGCACAAGGCTTCCGTTTCCTCCATACCCCAGCGTTTTAGCCAGCGTTGAATCATCCATTCTGGGTGAGAATAGCGTACAGAAAGATAGCGCACTGTTTCGCGCTTCGCATCCGGCCAAGGGAAATCCCACGCCTTAATCATAACCTTGCGCAAGACACCATTTACCAAGCCCGTGAATTTCGAGAATGGTTTCGCTAATTCGACACTTTCATTAACCGCAACTGCAGGAGGTACTTTATCCACATAAAGCAATTGAAATGCACCGATTCGCAATATAGCCCGTACTTCATGAGGAAGTGACGACATAGGTTTACTTAAATGCAACCGCAGTGCGTAATCTAGGGTTAGCCGATGTTTAAGCGTACCATTCACCAATAACGTCACAAATTGGCGATCTCTAGAATCCGTCAACCTGGTAATATTTTTCTGTAGTAAAAGATTAGCATAAGCCCCTTCTATCTCAACGCGCGTCAACATCTGAACCGCCATCCCTCGGGCTGTCTCTTTAATCATCGCTTCTACCGCGGGAAATCAGGATAAACCGTACTAACTGAAGCACTGCAGCTAATGCGGCCGCCACATAGGTTAAAGCCGCTGCATTCAGAACAGAACGTGCCCCTCGAACTTCCTCACTTCCCAGCATATTTCCCTCCTGTAGAAGTGCCAATGCTCTATTACTAGCATTGAATTCCACCGGTAGAGTAATAATCTGAAAGAACACAGCAAAAGAAAAGGCCAAAATGCCGAAATCAAGGAGCCAGCCAAAGCTCGGCATGAAAAGACCCACCATGATCAAAATCGGGCCAGCACCGCTACCAAGGTTCGCGACTGGGACAAAGGACGACCTAATTGTCATCGGAAAGTACCCTGAAGCATGTTGTAAGGCATGCCCCGTTTCATGGGCAGCAACTGCCACGGAAGAAAGTGATATGCCCTGATAAACGTCTTCACTCAAGTTAATAACACGGGTACGCGGATCGTAATGATCGGAGAGTCGTCCCCGAATCGGTTCCACCCGCACATCGTAAAGCCCGTTACTGTTCAAGATCGATCGCGCAGTTTGTGCTCCCGTAAGCCCTGATTGAGAACGGATTGTAGAGTAATGTTTGTAAGAAGAGGAGATTTTGAATTGTGCATATATAGAAAGTAAGATGGCCGGAATTAAAAGAACCATAGTGGAGTCCCAAAAAAACATTTATTAAACCTCCTTTAATTCGATGCACGATGTCCGAATTATGTATTCGATTCTACGAATCGAAGAACGAATTAAAATTTGAGACACTAATCGTTCTGCGAACTTTGTTCGCCTTCGATTCCGTGCTCCGTGCCTCGTGCCTCGCCTTGTATCCTTATCCTAATTTTTCTCCTACCTGGCCATGTCGTCCATTAAAAAAATCTCGGGCTGGCATAGCTCGTTTTCCTGCTGGTTGGACCTCCAGAATCCGAATGACTCCATCCCCTGTCTGAACCACTAGGCCATCCTCAAGCACCTGAAGAATTTGTCCCGGAGCAGCCGCCTTAACTCGAGATTCGATGTTCGAGGTTCGAGACTCGAACTTCCGTCCTTCCGGCTCCAGATACTTTTCCATCTGTAACAAAGGAGTGCTTTTCCAGACTTTAAGATTTTCTCCCCGAAAGGTCGTGAATGCGCCCGGCCAAGGATTTAATCCTCGAATCTGATGATGCAGTTCGATTGCCCTACGTGACCAATCTAAACGTTCATGTTCACGTTTCAGCAGGGGCGCATAATTTGATTTACCAGTTTGTGGTATAGGTATCAAGCTCCCCTTTTCCAATTCATATAAAGTGGTTATGAGAAGTTCTCCTCCTAGAGCAGCTAACTGATCATGAAGCTCTCCAGTAGTTACATCAGCTAAGATCAACACTTCTCGTTTCAATAACATGCCACCTGTATCCAAACCTTCATCCATCAACATGGTAGTCACTCCGGTACGCGTTTCCCCCTTCATAACTGCCCAATGAATTGGCGCTGCTCCACGGTAATTTGGGAGCAATGAAGCATGGACATTAATACACCCTCTTGAAGGCAACTGTAAAATTTCCCTTGATAAGATCTGTCCGTAGGCTACAACAATAATACTATCCGGTGCTAAGGCCCTTAGCTGTTCGATCCCCTCCGGTGTTTTTATCTTTTCGGGTTGAAAAACAGATATGCCAAGTTCTTCTGCCGCTACTTTTACGGGACTACGTTTTAAGTTTTTCCCTCGCCCAGCCGGCCGATCAGGTTGGGTAAAAACACCCGCAACATCATGTCCAGCACGCACCAAGGCCCGTAAAGCAGGCACTGCAAAATCCGGTGTACCCATAAAAACTAATCTCATACTCAACCCCCCTACTCGAAATTCGATGTTCGAGGTTCGTGGTTCGAAATCCGCTGCCTGGAATGCCGCCACATCCGTTCCCTGTAAATCAAGCCAGAGGAGCGCTTTTACGCTAAGTTAACCCGTGCGAAGACAGTGTCTTCGTTCTGCTAAGCGGATGCGTAAGTGGAGCCGCGGTCCAGACGAGCGTTGACGGTTCGCGCCCCGTAGCGCGCCATTGGCCGCACATGCAGAAAGCCCAGAGGTTTGGCGTGCTCGCGAACTGTCCAGCTTGTCAACGGCGTAACTCGCTGACGCGTGCAGAACAGCGCTCCTCCCCAGAGGTTTTGGCGCACTCGCGAACCGTCCAACTTGTCAGCGGCGTAACTCGCTGACGCGTGCAGATAAGCGCTCCGACTTAACTTCGATATGTTTTCTTGGCAACATCGACAAACAGTATCCCCTCGAGGTGATCAATTTCATGTTGTAACGCCCGAGCCATCAGACGGTCAGCAGAAATGTCCAGCATTTGTCCTTGACGATTTAGCCCCTGAACACGAACTTTAGCAGCTCTTATTACATCTCCTGTCACATTAGGGATACTAAGACACCCTTCCTCCGCACTGTTCTGCCCCTCTTTTTCTAAAATAATAGGATTAATGAGTTCAATCAGCACCTCATCCACCTTTACAACGATGACCCGCTTGGAGACCCCGATCTGAGGAGCAGCTAGCCCCACCCCATCGGCGGCATGCAGTGTATCTATCATGTTATCTAAGAGTTTTAATATGGACGCATTTACCTCTTTTACCTCTTTTGCCTTTTCACGTAATACCTCTGCACCAATTTCTACAATCTTATATACAGCCATTGCCCTTTTACTCCCTTCTACTCGAAGTTCGATGCGCGAGGCTCGAACTCTATTAGATGATTGATGTTTAATGTTTAATGTTTGATGCATGTGGCACGATGCGTTTCGCAAACTCCTAATCGTGCTTCGTGCTTAGTGTTCGTTTATTATTGTATCCTATGACTAGCCCCTAAGTCGAGGATCTAGAGTGGTTTCGATGTTCTTTGCTTATTTATCCAGTTCCATGCTTAACTTTCAAATTGTCTTCTAGCTCGAAAGTGGATCAACTTCGATGTTCAACATAACCCCACTGCTAGCTGGACCTTTGTAAAAACTTTGAACCCCTTGATGTAAGAACGCCCTGAGTAAATCCAGCCGCCTCCCTTTGACAGATATTTGCCACCTCCATTGATTCTTAAGTCTGGTTAATACAGCGGGTGCCGGACCTAGAATATCTAATTCATTATTTCCAAATTTAGGGTCTTGCATTCCTTGCTGCAAACATGCCCCCAAATCATTAGCCCCGTTAATGACCCGATCCTCTTTTTCATGAAGCAACAAGACTCGAATTATATGGGTGTAAGGTGGATACTTTCGTTCTTTACGATAGCCTATTTCTTCCCAGAAAAACCTCTGGAAATCATGCTGAGAAGCTCTAACGATGGCACCATCGGTCGGAGAATAGGTCTGAATAATAACCTCACCCGGTTTTGTGCTCCGACCCGCTCGACCCGCAACTTGGGTTAAAAGTTGAAAGGTCCGTTCTCTGGCTCGAAAATCCGGCATATTAAGTGTTTGATCTGCGGCAATGACCCCAACCAAGGTGACATTTGGAAAGTCCAGTCCCTTGGCCATCATTTGCGTCCCTACTAAAATAGAAGCTTCTTGACGGCGAAAACTTTCCAAGATAGTATGATGGGCTTCACCGGACCGCGTCGTATCAAAGTCCAAACGTAATACGGAAACTTCTGGTAACAAACCTTGCAACTCCTCCTCCACACGTTGTGTTCCCTGCCCAAAAAACCGGATATATCGACTGCCACATTTAGGGCATGATAGAGGAGGAAGCTCTTTGTGGTTACAATAATGACAACGCATGGCCTGACCTTGAGTGTGATACGTAAGGGCTATATCGCAATTGGGACAAATAACCACGTAGCCACATTCCCTGCATACCACAAAAGTGGAATATCCCCTCCTGTTCAGGAAAAGCATCGTTTGCTCGCCCCGCTCTAGCCTTTCCTGAAGCTTTCGTTGCAACAGAAGGGAAAAGATACTGCGGTTTCCTCGTATAAGTTCCTCGCGCATATCCACGATTTCAACCGGTGGGAGGACACTTTCACCGATCCGCCTAGTCATCGTTAACAAGCGAATTTTACCGGATTGTGCTGCAGCATAGGCTTCCAAGGAAGGCGTTGCACTCCCAAGCAAGACGACGCCCTTTAGCTGTTCCATACGTTGGCGGGCGACATCTCGCGCATGGTATTTGGGGTTCTCATCTTGTTTATACGCACCATCATGTTCCTCATCCAAAATAATGAGACGCAAATTCAGCAGAGGGGCAAACACTGCGGATCGAGCCCCAATCACAATCCGCTTTAGCCCAGCCAAAATATCCTCCCAGGCTTTGATTTTCTCCCTCGGTCGTAATCCAGAGTGCAAGACAATGACTTGCTCACCAAATTGCGTTTCAAAATATCGCGCAACTTGAGATGTCAAAGAAATTTCCGGTACAAGAAGAATCGCATCTCCGCCTTGAGCTAAAATCTGTGTAATCACCTCGCGATAAACATCCGTTTTTCCACTACCCGTCACACCATGCAACAGAATAGTATGCGGGGTGCCTTCCGCTAAAGCGGTCATCACGCTTTTTACTGTTATCGCTTGCTCCACAGTTAAATCGTAGGTTCTAACCGTTGAAATCTTTTGCTCTTTGACTTCGTATTCCAAGTTTTGTGGGTTATCTAAAGCCCTTCCACCTCTGAGTCCTTTCTTCACTGATCCTTCCCCTATTGATACAAATCGTGCTTCTTTTTTTGCCCACCCATGTTGGATAAGCTTCTCGATCGTCGCCCCTGAAATATCCGCTCGCTTAAGAAAGGTTTTAAGAGAAATCCCTTTACTCCGTGCTCGGCTAAGGACTTTAATCGCGCGAAAGGCATCTGAGTCCAACCACTGCAGGGTCTGAACATCCGAATCACTGAGAGAAGCCAAGAGGATAACCCACTCTTCCACTTTTCCATTGAGAAGCGGCCAAACCGTATGTAAACTTTGAGCAACTGAGCAAATGGTCGTTTGTGCCAACCAATGGGCGAGTTGAATCAGATGCGGAGGGATAAGAATCTCCTGGTCCACACACTCTAACACGGGTTTAAGTTTCACGAACGTCAGCTCATCTGGTAGATCATTCGTCACATTTACAACGAGCCCTTGAACCTTGCGGTTCTGGAGGGTAACGAGGACCCGCATCCCTAGCTTCAAGTCGAGAGATTCAGGAATAAGGTAATGATAACTTTGATCTAGTCGCCGATTTGCTACATCAACCAATACTTCAGCATAACCCAACATTATGACGCTCCCTTTTAAGCAATACTTCAATGAACATAATTATGTTTTAGTTGAAAACATTATATCAAATTTTGCGCTATCATTATAATTAAGTTAGGTTAATCCCCTCTTGTCAAGATAGAACGAATTATGGTATGCTCAGACAAGTAAATTTCTTGTACCTTTTAAATTAGTCCCGTGAGACTAAGAAAGGAATGGCGAACCATGAGTTAAACATGGACACCTCTTTCTTGCTACTTGCGGGCAGGGAAGAGGTTTTTTTAAGAGGAGGAATACAATGTCAACCGAAGTTCAAATTCACGAAAGACTCCCACTAACCCAAGCGGTCCCTCTCGGCTTACAGCACGTCTTTGCCATGTTTGGTGCTACAGTTCTTGTCCCTTTTTTAACTGGACTTAGCCCATCTGTCGCTCTACTTTCTTCGGGGATCGGCACCATAATATTCCTGTTACTAACAAAAAGTCGGGTCCCCGCTTATCTCGGTTCATCATTTGCCTACATTGCAGCCTTAACTCTTTTTGTTCATGATCAACATAATCCTTCTGCAGCAATGGGGGGCGCATTAGCCGTCGGTATAGTCTACGTCATCATCTTTCTTCTTATGGCTGCTTTTGGCACCCGCTGGATCCACAAGATTGTTCCCCCAATCGTTGCCGGACCGGTTGTCGCTATCATTGGTTTAAGTCTAACCCCAGTGGCTGTGGGCATGGCCGCTGGAAACTGGCCGATTGCCGCTTTCACTTTAACCGTCGCGGCTTTACTTTCGGTGTATGCCAAAGGCTTCTTGAAGATCATCCCGATCCTCGTAGCCATCGTCGCCGGATATATCGTCGCCTCTATCATGGGTATTGTCGACTTCAAACCACTCTATGCTTCCTTTCACCAACTCTTCCTCTTCCCAGTCAAACTAGGAAGTGACTTTCAACTTCCCAGTTTGGATAAATTAGCAATTTTAGCCATGGCGCCTCTCGCTTTGGTAACCATCATCGAAGATTTGGGTCATATGATTGTGCTCGGCAACATTACCCATTCTGACCCGATTGAAAACCCAGGATTTCAACGGGTCCTCCTAGGTAATGGTCTAGCAACCGTTGTGGCTAGCTTCCTTGGAGGCCCTCCGGTAACCACCTACGGAGAAAACATTGGAGTACTCGCTGTGACAAGGGTTTTCAGCACCTTTAACATCTGGATTGCCGCGATCCTCGCGATCATCTTTAGTATGTTTAACCCCTTACAAGCCGCGATTATGTCCATTCCCACAGCAGTCATGGGTGGAGTCACAATCCTCCTCTTCGGGATGATTGGTACGACTGGTTTACGCACCCTTCTCGAAGCTAAAGTTGATTTTTCGGATACCAAAAACCTCATCATTGCTTCCGTCATTTTTGCCCTGGGTATCGGATTGCCAGAACACGGAGTAGCCTGGGCAACCGTCGTCGGAATCGCCTTAAACCTAGTACTGAAAGGGCAACCTGAGCCCGTCAAAACTTCGAGCCCTGGGAAGCACGGTAACGCAAAGGGCAAGTAGGATAACACTCCCCAGAAGCTCTTCGAGCGTTATCTCTACTACCTCAGAGACAAGCCTTATATTATAAGGCTTGTCTCTTTGTTTTATATTGCATCTCAATATCGAAGTCACATTTTTGGTCAATAATTACGTTTATTAACACTCTGGCTAATAACTATCTGTAAAAATATCCAATATTTGTAATCATTATAGAGGAATATTAGGAAACTTGTGGAACTTTAGATATGTGTGATCTTCAACTGATCCCGAGACTCCAATATTTAGATATAGTAAGCACAATAATCGTGGAGAATGAAGGATATCTTTCACAGAAGCTATTACGGCCAGGGAATATGCATTAAGATAACATAAATCTTGAAATAAATTAATATATCAGGTTGTTGCTTGGTGGAAGGAGTTGGAGGGTAGAGAAAGGATTTTTATACGAACTAGTTCGTATAAAGTCTTCAACAGAGGAGAAATAACGAAGTTCGTAAAATAACCGTTACCCGAAATATCCGTACCCAAGCATTCTTTTTCCGTCTTTGATGCTTCTGTGCGATTGAGCTTTCTATTTGAATGTTAGTCTTTTGTAGCTTCGTAAAGTTACGTTTGCATGTTAGACTTTGTAGTCTTGATTTGAATGTGAGATGAATGTTTCAGAAGGAACGGGGGGATGAGAAAAGACCTCCTGTTGGGAGGTCTTGGCTAAGTAACTGCGTTTTTAGTTGAATCTTCAGTTGTGGCTATTTGTTTAGATGATTCTGTTAAGGCTTGTTTAATAATCTCATATTCTTTACATTTTTTCTCTAAAAGTTCAAAGTCAACAATACTTTTTACATAACCAATATTATAATTATTCATTTTCTGATTATAAATTACTCTTGCGTTCTTAATTATTGCTTCAGAATTAGAGTTAATGAAGGAAATTTCTTTTAACACAAGTATCTTGTAAGTCTCATCTACTTCTTTTGTTACATCATAATTAAGTAATGCAATATCTGGAATTGGTATCATACTACTGAATTTTAGAGTTCCTTTTAATTCATTGCTACCTACTTTATCTTTTACAACAATTCTCATTAGAGGTGGAACACTTTTGCGAATTGTTAGGATACCATCGACTTTTATATAATCAGAATCTTTTGGAGAAGAGAGAGGTATGAAATACTTAAAATCTTCGATTTGTAATACCGCTCCTAAATATTTTCTTCCATGTTTTCTATCATCTTCTTTACAGGAAAGAACTTTCTTATCGAATTGAATTAGATAATTAACATACTCATCTAATACATTATATAATCTTATTTTCTCCATTTTCTTCTCCTAATAAAAACAAGGATAAGATTCAACCTTACCCTTGTTTCTGTAGAATTTACAGTGTCCCACTATCTGGTAGGGACTCACCTGAATTTACAGTTTCTCATTTTTTGGTTGAGAATAACCTGAATTTACAGCATTCCACTTATTGGTAGGAATTCACCTGAATTTACTTTGCAGTAAATCTTCTTATTTATATTATGCAGTTTAATTAATTTGTTGTCAATAAAAACTTTACCTTTTTGTATAATTTTGTTACTTCTTACAGTATAATTATTCTCATAATGGTAATATATTACTGAATATTTTGCAAGTATTCCTTATAAGACGGATACTTCGGGTAACTTCTAGAGATTTATGAGGTTCCTAGATAAAGAAAAGGCCATTGATTAAAATCAATAGCTAAAAGGAATGTAATAATTCGGTGTAGAATACTGAACATCATGAATCTCATGTTGTAGTGAACCGTCTGCAGAGCGATAGTCGGTCTATGGGAATTCAATCTTTTCTATACGGGAATAAACTTACTTGGCAAGGTATTAAAACGAGATTTTATCTCTTCTTCATCGATAACAGTGAGCAAAACCCCTAAAAATGGGTAGACTTTCCCCCTCCCCAAGATAGGTAACTTTTTGAAACTATTCAGTTTCTCAGTGCTTATGGGCTTGTCACTGTAGTCGAGGAAAAAGGAACAAGAAACGTAATAAGCTGAGTACTTCCACATGAACG
>LOEW01000217.1 GCA_001516045.1 Desulfosporosinus sp. BRH_c37 | reverse complement strand
ATCCCAATAGGAATACTCACCGGCGTAGGATAGAGTATCGCCGCAAGCGCACGGCCCTTAACGAATACTACTGCGCTGAGGATGATTATCGCCGTAGCCGCTATCTCAAAAGGAATACCTATCGGCGTAGAATAGTTCGAGTCATGGCCAGTGCTAACAAGAAGGCTAATTCGTGCGAAGACAGTGTCTCGCACGAATTAGCCAAGTTTTCTTTATCAAACAACCTTAATTTAAGCGTATTCAGCGATGCGCTGGTTTACTGTCACTCGTACATCAACTAATATTAAACCCTTATGTCCTACAATAACCGGGTTAAGATCGATCTCTAGAATTTCCAAATGCTCGCTTATCAAATGACCTAGTTTAATAAGAAGCGTTGCTAATTCTTGGCGATCGACGGTGGGCCAACCCCTGTATCCATCCAAAAGTTGGCGACGTGGCCAGCGTTCTAGCATAGCTAATGCTGCCTGAAGGTCTAAAGGTGCTAAAGCAAAGACAACTTCATTCAACACTTCTACCAAGGTGCCTCCCAAACCAAACATCAAGACAGCTCCAAAAGTTGGGTCTCGGCGAGCCCCTATAACTAATTCGATTCCAGAAGAGGCTGTAGGTTGTAAAACTATTTCGTTTTGACCCGACCAACCTTTCATCTGGACATCTAACTCTGTGTAAACCCTAGTAAGTTCTTCCTCATTATTAATGCCCAAGCGAACAAGCCCTTGCTCTTTTTTATGAGAATTAAAAGTAGCATATCCCTTGAGAACAAGAGGAAAAGCATATTTACCAGCTACTTTGCAAACATCAACTTCTACAACTGCTTCACCGCTCAGGCTAATACCATATGACCCCAGCAGTTTCTGAGCTTCAGACCAACTCAACAACGACGAATTCTCGGTCATCGTTTTCCCCTCCTGCCATAGAATTTAAGAGCAGCTAAGCCTTTTGCAGCTGCTGCTATTGAGTGGTAGAGAGGGATTCCCGCTTCGTGTAGGAGGGGACGTTCCTTTTCTACTGCTTGGCTTTCTCCAATATAGCATGCAATAACTGGTTTCTGGCATTCAGCTTGAACCTTTATCAATTCTAGCGTCGGGAAAGCCCAATTACGATGGTGACAAAAAATAGCCAGCAAAGCATCTACACCCGTGTCAGCAGCCAAGGCCGCCATACATTGGCCATAAATGGGTGCGGCGAACCCTGAACCTGCTAAATCAAGGGGATTACGCAGAATTACAGGTGGGTTAGGACCAATCGCCTCTTCAATTCTTCGTAACGTAACCGCAGTAATTTCCGGTAGCTGACACCCGACCGCTTCTAGGATATCTGCCACAACGATAGCTGGCCCCGCAGTATGGGTAATTAGTCCAACTCCATTAATCGCCTCAATTGAGCCTCCTCCGATATCATCGGGAACTACAGATAGGGCCTTCACCATATTGACCATTTCCTCAATGCTATCCACAGTTAATAAACTGTATTGAGCAAAAATATCCTGGTAAAGTCGATAGGATCCTGCCAAAGTACCTGTATGGGTTTGTGCCGCCTGTCCCGCCGCCTCTCCTCGCCCAGCTTTAAAGATGACCACAGGTTTACTGCGGGCAACAGCGTTAGCCGCTTCAATAAATTCTCTTCCTTTATCCGTTCCTTCTATAAAAATACCAATAACTTTGGTTTCCGGATCTTCCGCCAAATAATCCAAATAGTCAACATATTCTAGAACTCCCCGGTTGCCAACCCCACACCATTTAGCAATCCCAACCCCTTCATCCTGCATTTCAGCCAATATGGATAATCCAATTCCTCCGCTTTGACTAATCACAGATACAGATCCCTTGTTTAAGGTCATAGGATAAAAGGTGGCATAAAGAGATGACGCTGTATTAATTAATCCTAAAGTGTTGGGGCCGACTAAGGCAATTCCCGCATTATTGGCTACAGTTATTAAACGCTTTTCTAAAGCTAGTCCTTCCGTTCCCATCTCTTTAAAGCCACCAGCCGAGCATATAACGCCTTTAACACCTATGCGGGCACATAATTCCACAAGTTCAACAGTCACATATTGATTGACCGCCAGCACTACCAACTCCGGTACAGTAGGCAACTCCGCTAATCCAGAATAACAAGTCAATCCCATGATTTGCTCGTATTTACTATTGATTGGATATACTTCGCCCTGAAAGCCCCCCTCGAGGATACTTTGTAATATATTATAACCAATTCTACCTGAATCAGGGCTGGCTCCGACTACAGCTAAGCTAGCCGGATTAAACACAACGTCTAAATTTCTCACTTGATAACCTGGATTCCTCTTGCAGTATTCTTGTATAATGTTTGGGAGATTCTTCTGCAGAGAACCAGGATCACCCCCTCCTGTGTTTATTTTTATCGTACGCGAGGATTTACCAACTGTCAATCCTCGCCAGGATAGAGACCAATTTAACAGCGAAGATTTCGCGACCTTTTCAAGTACGAAGTCAAAAACTGTTGCGGCAATAAGCATAACTTTTCGTTGTTTAGAGTAACCCATTTGTTAGCAATTTTAAGCAAACTCTCAGCTAAACCTCAGCCTTATTTCAGATTGATATTGCATAATGACATTGTCAAGTAATACTTATGCAAAACTGAAAATTGGAAAGGGGTTATTTAAAATGATGAGAAAAACAAAAAAGAGGACAATTGCAATTGCTACGGCCATGGTAACACTTTTATCGGCATCTGCAGTATTCGCAGCCACTACAAGAAATGGTTCAGGGCAGGCTCCAAAGTTTTTGCAGTCACAGTCAGGCGGAGTTAGAGCAACAGGTGACTATAACAAAAGGCCTAAAGATGGCTTAAAGACCTCTTTAGATAGTCTCGTAACAGCGGGAACCATTACCCAAGTTCAGGAGGATGCCATTACAGCTGCAATTTCAAGTGCAGAAAAAGGACCCGACGGAGTTAAAACTGCTTTAGATGCTCTCGTATCGGCTGGTACAATCACTCAAGCTCAAGAAGACGTTATTACAGATGGAATGGGTGAAAGGCATAATGATGGCCTTAAGACCTCTTTAGATAGTCTCGTAACAGCGGGAACCATTATCCAAGTTCAGGAGGATGCCATTACGGCTGCAATTTCAAGCGCAGAGAAAGGACCAGACGGAGTTAAAGCTGCTTTAGATGATCTCGTAACGGCTGGAACAATCACTCAAGCTCAAGAAGACGCTATTACAGATGGAATGGGTGAAAGGCATAATGATGGCTTTAAGACCTCTTTAGAAAATCTCGTAACAGCGGGAACCATTACCCAAGTTCAGGAGGATGCCATTACGGCTGCAATTTCAAGCGCAGAGAAAGGACCAGACGGAGTTAAAGCTGCTTTAGATGCTCTCGTAACGGCTGGAACAATCACTCAAGCACAAGAAGACGCTATTACAGCTGGAATGGGTGAAATGCCTAATGATGGCTTTCAGACTAGGCATAATAGATGACAAGAATAATCATTAGCTATCATTTAAGTAACTGAGAAAGGGCTGCCTCAAAATAGAAATGAAATTCTATAGGAGGCAGTCCCTTTTCTTTGTGAATATTCAAAAAGGCGAGTCCAAAGACTTCACCTCTATGGAACTCCTTAGAGCAATTAAGAAGTTGAAGCATATCCGTGGTAAGCTCGCAATACAATTGCCTTAATACAACATAATATGACATGAAATAAGTTGAATATGTCCGTTAAGGAGATTAAGGAAGTTCTTACTTCTATCCGGGATGATTCGATGCTCATGATCAATCGTTTAACCGAGGCAACAGCGATAGGCGAACGCCAAGCGGTAGCATCTGAACAGATTTCCACTTCCATGGTTGAACTAGCATCTTCAGTAGAAAACATTCAAAAGGTCGCTCAAATATTATAAAGTCTGTTGTCGAACACCTAAGTTAATGTGTTTTGGCTGTATGGACAATAACATGTCAAGGAAAAAAATCTCCCTAGCTTTAACAAGGGAGACGGAAAAGAGTTTATTTATTTTTTTTATCTTTTTGCTTCGCTAATTGTTCATTGTCCTTAGCTCTTTTCGATTTGCAGCTTCGGGAACTCTTTCTAACCAGCCATTCTCAATCATTAAATCGAGGCCGTCTTTGACATAATCACCTAATTCTGCTATAAGACGAGTAAGGGATGCTACTATATCAGTTCTAGCACAATTTGCTAACGCAAGTCCATAACCTGAGATGCTATGTGCTAAAAATATCGTTGAATGGAACATTATCAATTTATCAGAATATGGTGATTCTATAGAGTCGGTTACAAGATAATCGTAATTTATAGGTTTCGGCAAGTCCTCATCTTCCAAAAGTGAACCAAGTACTCCAACCTGTTTATCAATAATTTGTTTCCCCCTTGAAAAATAATCCTTAACTTTTTTCTTTTTTGCAATCTGACCAAATCCAAGTATTAATGCATCTTCGAGTAGTCTCTGTTGTATATTAATAAAAATATGACCAATTTCCAGCGCGTTGAGCGGTCGCTTATCTCCTATTAAACCTTTGAAGAAACTTGTGTCTACTGTGACATATTCTACCCTATCAGGTATGGGTACATTAGGGGCTCTCGCGATAAGTCCCTTCGATAAAGCCATATTACTTGCTTTATCACTAATTTCATTAAAATCATTTAAACAACCCTTGAAAAATTCGATGATGTCGGGACGGATTGAAAGCGACCGTGCAAAACTAAAATTGATTAGGGCATACTTTGCCATGAATCTTGAATATAATAGCATAAATGTATCACCATATAGCGGTTTCGCATTTATATCAAAATCCTCATCGGTGAAACCATGGGGAACCGGAATGTTTGACTTATTGAAGATCTCGGTTATTGAATTGATGTGTCGATTAGAAACATCTAAAACGAACTGCAATAACGAACGAATATCGGTGTCTTTGCATTTCTCAACGAAAAAAGGAACCATACATTTTGACATGCTTTGGGCCATATAAGTTGACCAAAGTTGACCTAACTCGGCAGAGGATAGAGTGATAGTATCTACGTTATGTTGAATGACGTTATATGGAGTTTGCTCAGCAACATTGTTAATACCCTGTTCTATGATATTCATATTCCACCTCCGAATTTATTTGATTTTATATTATTCCTTCCTTCGGTTCCCAATATCCGATGTTTCAACGAATTTGTAATAAATGGTTTGATGAAATCTCCTTGAGACATTAAACAAAAGAGATTCCCTGTTTGATTAATTTAATATGAAATATTTAATGCGTTGGTTGAGAAGATAGAAGTTCTCTCGCCAACGCATTTTGATTTGAGTTAAAGAGTGGTATGAGGATGGTTACCTTTCAGAACTTTCAGTTGCCTTCAGGAGACTTTCAGCAAAACTTCAGTCATGTTTCAGATTGTAACTATAGAATAAAATTGTCAATATAAAAATCTCACGTCACAAGGGAAGAGTTTTGCAAATTGTAGGAGGTCAGCACTATGGATAGAAAAGATCTGGTGAAAGAAATAGCATCCTATAGATGCACGATGAATAGGTTATCAAAGGGTAAGAGTCTAACAGATCCCGATGTAATAAAATTGAGACAGGGATTAGATATTTTAATACATAAATATTATTTCGAGTTTAGCTCTACTTCCGTCTCATAAGCAGAGTTAAATTCATACGCTATTTCATTTAAGCCTTAATTTAATTATTGTGGTAAAACTTTTTCTAAGTGTATAACCAGAGCGCGTGTGCTGGCGTCAAAAAGGGTATGCTCTATATAATACACGGTGTCTCGAACCTGAACCGTTTTAGATTTCAGCATTGCATTAATTTATGCTTCATTATAATGCCACGGAGTAATATTAATTTTTTTTTGATCGTTAATAAAATGTACTCTCACTTCAGGCCGTTCAATACTCATTGGGCACCCCTCTTTACTATTTTTTATTTTATTCGATATAATCAGGATAATTCCTGCAAATTTCGATTTTCACTCAAAACTTTTTGAAAGGTGCTTCGCCTAATGATATCAATGTTTACTTCGTCCTCACATATGATAATATACAAAGTTGTAAAGACTCTTTCGAGTGAAAGGAGATTACATACGTGGATATTAGATGCAAGATTTGTGGATTTGTCAAAGACATCGCTCCGACGCACAAAGATTTTAAGTCAGCCAATAAGAACCTTAGCTTCCTATACATCTGTGAACATTGTAGCCTGAAAATTCAACTAGAACTACAAAAAGCAAATGATATATACAAATTTAGCTCTTATCCCCATAATCCACCTCGGCACAATAATGATTAACAACGAGGAAAGTCAGAAAGAGTGAGTTTATAAATGCCACTTCACGAATGGTCGCCGAATCATTCTAAAATGGAAATGGTGAAAAAGCTTAGCAAAGAGGAACAATTATCCTAAATTGCAGGAAAAGTTTGAGTTGAAGGAGAACTGTTTAACACTACCTAAACACCACGGTATATAGCGAAGGAGGATATATAGTGAAAGTTCCAGTGTCTGAATTACAACGAAGGGTATTTATCTTACAGGATACCCTACAAAACGAAGGACTTGATGGGGTATTATTAGTGCAAAGGGCTGATACTTTGTATTATAGTGGGACAGCTCAAAATATTCATCTATATATTCCGAGTGTTGGACGCCCCTTAGTAATGGCGTACCGTGATGTAGGCAGGGCTCAAGACGAAACGGCTTGGGAAGTCTTGCCGCTTTTAGGGATTTCCAAAATCCCTGGCTTTATTCAAGGTTCCAAATTACCGTTGCCAACGGTCTTGGGTTTAGAGCTTGATGTATTACCTGTTAACCAATATGAACGCTACCGTAAAGTTTTCCCAGAAGTGCATTTTATTGATGTTTCACCCCTTGTTCGGCTGCAAAGGGCTACTAAATCTGAGTGGGAATTAGCCCGTTTAGCAGAAACCGCGCAAATATTTCCTAAATTATTGGACTATGCCCAAGGAATTTTACGTCCGGGATTAACTGAAATTGAGTTTGAAGCATTATTAGAACAAAAAGCTCGGTTCTTGGGCCACGAAGGCCTTATTAGAACACGTGGTTTTGGTGCGGAGTTACACTTTGGTGTGTTATTCTCAGGTCCAAGGGCTGCGCTTCCAGGATACTTTGATGGGTTTGCTTGTGGTCAGGGTGCCTCAATTGCTATGCCTATGGGAGCCTCAAAGGCTGTTATTCAGGAGGGAGAACCGATTGTTTTGGATTTTGGTATCGTAGTTAATGGTTACCAAATCGATCAGACTCGGATTATGGCTCTTGGTTATTTATCTCCGGAACTCCTCGCAGCGCATGAAACAGCTTTAGAAATAGAAGAAAGATTACGTAAAGCCTTAATACCAGGAAGGATTGCCGGAGAAATCTATGAAGAAATTATTGCTTGGGTCAGAGATAACACGCCTTACGAACAAAACTTTATGGGTTTTGGCCACGGAAGAGTTAGTTTCGTCGGACATGGTATTGGGATAGAACTCGATGAACTACCCACAATCAGTCGAGGCTCCAAAGAGGTGCTAGTCTCAGGAATGGTCGTGGCGATTGAGCCAAAGTTTGTTTTCCCCGGTATAGGGTCAGTAGGTATTGAGGATACTTCGGTGGTAGAGGGAGCCGAAGGCGCACGCTATATCTCATTAACGGCAAGGAATCCAATCATTATTAAATAAATCTACTACAATAACACACTGAAGTCGGAAGACGTTAAGAACCTGCTGATTGCCTGGTTCAATCTTTTTCGGTAGTTGATTTTTCAGTTCCTTTTGCGCTATTATTATCATGTTGAAGACACCTCTCTTTTCTGTGTGATAGTGGGTTCTACTCAAATTCACTATACCAAAGAAATGAGGTGTCTTCTATTGTCAATGAGCATATTGATAAAACTCTTTTCCCTTTAACACTAGGGCTCTACGCTAACTTTCGCTCTGCGAAAGTTGAGTTTATATGAGAGGAAAATTCTTAGCCGCCGGATAATGCAAGATGCTGTCAGATAACAAGCTTACAAAAGCGCCCAACAACGAGAACGTTGTTAGGCGCTTTTGGTTAAGTTTTCAATAAGTATTGATTCCTTTTCGTCCAGCGAATGAGAGTGTGGACTAGGATGTTTGTTTTGCAAAGTAAATGATTCAAAAATGAATTTATACGATTCAATAATAAAATTAAAGTTTTTAGTTCGTTTACCTTTGAAAACATAGTAATTTCAAATGGTAATACCTTATTAAGGATTCAGAATTGAATAATTTTTTCGCCAAGGCTTGTTTAGTAATCCATAATCAAGCTTTCACTTTACCGTTCAATCCGCGTTTTCGGCAATTAAAGTTTAAAATTTAACAGATAGGAATAAAAATATTATATTGTTGGTTCCTTTGGAATGAGTCTTGCTATTAAGAATATTCAGTATTCGCGTAAAGGCTTAGAATTGCCATGAAGATGAAGGGAATTACCGGGTGCAAGTCCTGGTAATTGTCCCTAGTCGCAATTAAGCCTATAAACATGGTACTTTTTATGGAAGGGGGAATACATGGGTTTAGTTTGTGTAGTGGACAACTCCGTAACAACAGCGGAGAGGTAAAAAATGGGTTTAATTTAATTATGGCCATGCAGAGGAAAACAAGATAACAGCAATTAGCATTAACGAAA
>LOEW01000216.1 GCA_001516045.1 Desulfosporosinus sp. BRH_c37 | reverse complement strand
GTGGCGAAGGAACGAGCTTATCGCCACACTGCAACTCATTACGCATACTCCTGCAGTGTGGGTTGGCGCTTTTGGCACGATAGTCTCCAGTGGAGATTATCGCCGTAGGCGGGTTCTTTAAAAGAATACTTACCGCCGAAGGATGAACCCCGCACCCAATATTAGGAGCTTGAATGGTTAGTTTGCTCTGCGTCGTAGGCACCGAGCGCTGTGTCGTACAAGTCCCCTAAATTTAGCTAAAATGATTCTTGACAAAGCGAAACTTGAGTGGTAATGTGAAGACATCAGCTGTTAGCACTCATTAAGAGAGAGTGCTAACAACATAAGATTTTAGTCGTCGTTCGTATATGAGATACTTAACGCGGAGAGAGGCAGTCCAAGGAAAGGCGGGGATGCATATATGCAAATGGATGAACGCAAACGCAAGATACTAAGGGCGATTGTACTGGACTATATTGCTACCGCTGAACCGATTGGTTCACGAACGATTGCACGTAAGTTTGACCTTGGTGTATCACCTGCGACGATTCGTAATGAGATGGCTGATTTAGAGGATCTAGGGTTCATCGAACAACCGTATACTTCTTCGGGGCGAATTCCTTCGGATGCAGGGTATCGGTATTTCGTGGATTGTCTAATGGATCCTCAGGCGCTCAGTGAAGAGGATAAGGAAACTATTGAACGGGAAAGCACGAAACGAATCCATGAGATTCAAGAAATTATTTCCCATACGAGTAAGTTGTTGTCTGAACTTACAAACTTAACGAGTATTGTAGTTGGACCACATAAAGGGAAAAGTACATTTGGAAAGATGCATTTCCTGCCGTATCAACCGGGTCAAGTGATAATGGTGATCGTGAAAGAAAACGGTGTGGTGGAAAACCATATTATCGATGTTGGAGAAAATCTTACGGCTGAAGAGCTTCAACAAGTAGCTGGGGTTTTCAATCAGAAAATGCGGGGGTATTCCTTAGGCCAGGTTAAACGTAGCCTGTTGCATGAAATTTATAGTGAACTATCTCGGCAGAGGCTTCTGATTGATAATGCCTTGGATATGCTAAGGTCTATTTTGGACGATAACGACGGAGAGGAACGCATTTATCTCGGTGGAACTCTCAATATGTTAAATCAGCCTGAATTTAGGGATTTAGCTAAGGTTAAAACTTTATTCAGAGTGTTCGAGGAAAATGAATCCCTGAAAAAATTACTACACCCTTACCATGAAGGGTTAAACGTCACCATTGGTGGGGAAAATATGTTAAAGGAATTTCGAGATTGTAGCTTGATTTCTGCAACTTATAAAGTGAATGGGTTAACCATCGGGGCGGTGGGTGTCCTTGGACCGACTCGTATGGATTACGCTAAAGTGATCGCTATTGTTGACTGTATGACACGGAGTTTGACGGGAATTTTGACAGGGAGAAGAGGGATGTTGTGAACATGCACGCCGCACCACAGCGCCGTCGCTATCACGCTTGATTACAAAGCGAGCACGGCAAACCTCTGGGCTTTCTGCATGTGAACCAACGCCGCGCTGGCGCTTCGTAATATAAGCGTGATTGACGCGACTCTGCTGGATGGTTTGGCTTAGCAGGTTAACACCATCCGGGCTGGGAACGAGTAGACAAATTTTAGGCTGGAAACTAATTAGAGTTGAAGGTCTTTAAATTATAGATATTGTCAATTTAATAAGCACGAGAGGTGATTGTGGATGGCGCTAAGGAGAGATGAAGCTCTCGAAGATCAAGATTTGGGTAAGGACGAGGATAGTATAGAGGGCAAAGGGCTTGAATCTGAAAAATCCATCCCGGATGAAGGAAGCCTGGATGACGAGGATATGACCCCTCTAGAAAAAAATCTGTCGCTAGAAGCGGAGCTGGCTAAGGCTAAAGCCAAAGCCGAAGACCATTATGGTCAGTTGCAACGTCTACAGGCAGATTTTGATAACTATCGAAAACGAACTCAAAAAGAAAAAACAGAACTCATTAAATATGCGTCTGAGCGGCTTGTGGGAGAGTTGCTTCCTGTACTAGACAATTTTGATCGCGCGGTTAGTGCGGCCAAAGTAAATCCGGATTTTACATCCTTTTCGCAAGGGGTAGAGATGATTCTTCGCCAAATGCAAACTGCGCTCAGCAAGGAGGGGCTAAAGGCGATGGATGCTGTTGGCCAACCTTTTGACCCGAATCTTCATGAAGCAGTGCTCCGAGTGGCTTCAGAAGAGCATCCCGAAAATACTGTCGTAGAAGAACTGCAAAAAGGGTACTATCTTAAAGAAAAAGTTTTACGTCCTTGTATGGTTAAAGTTTCTAATTAGTTAATTTAAGGGGGAAATAATAATGGGAAAAATTATTGGTATTGACTTAGGCACAACAAACTCTTGTGTAGCGGTTATGGAAGGTGGGGAAGCTGTTGTTATCCCTAATGCGGAGGGAAACCGAACAACTCCTTCTGTCGTAGGTTTTTCAAAAACCGGCGAGCGTTTAGTCGGACAGGTGGCCAAGCGTCAATCTGTTTCTAATCCGGATAAAACTGTCAGTTCTATTAAACGTCACATGGGTACTGAATTTAAAGTTAGAATTGAAGATAAGACTTATAGTCCACAAGAAATTTCCGCGATGGTTCTCCAAAAACTTAAAACAGATGCAGAAGCTTATCTTGGCCAATCGGTCACCCAAGCGGTTATTACTGTGCCGGCTTATTTCACGGACGCTCAGCGTCAAGCAACTAAAGATGCCGGAGCAATTTCCGGACTTGAAGTACTCCGGATTATTAACGAGCCTACAGCTGCAGCGCTTGCTTATGGCCTCGACAAAAAAGATGATTCGACAGTTCTGGTGTTTGACCTAGGGGGTGGAACTTTTGATGTTTCGATCCTCGAACTAAGCCAGGGCATGGTTGAAGTCAAAGCTACGAGTGGTAACAACCATTTAGGCGGCGACGATTTCGATCAACGATTAATTGACTATATGGTGGCTGAGTACAAGAAGAGTAATGGCGCAGATCTCTCGAAAGACCGTGTTGCCCTGCAACGTTTAAAAGAAGCGGCGGAAAAAGCCAAGATTGAACTTTCTGGTGTTACGAATTCTAATGTCAATCTGCCGTTTATCACCATGACGGAACAAGGACCTCAACATTTAGATATGAATATTTCTCGTGCCAAATTTGAAGAAATTATCTCGGATCTCGTAGAATCGACGATTGGTCCCACACGTCAAGCGATGGAAGATGCCAAACTCTCCTGGGATAAAATTGATCAGATCATTTTAGTGGGTGGATCTACTCGTATCCCGTCCGTCGTAGAAGCTATTAAGAAATTAAGCGGAAAAGAACCACACAAAGGGGTTAACCCAGATGAAGTGGTTGCCATGGGTGCTGCTATTCAAGGCGGCGTTCTCAGTGGAGAAGTGAAAGATATGATCTTGTTGGATGTTACCCCGCTTTCCTTAGGGATAGAAACCCTTGGCGGAGTATTTACCCGGATCATAGACCGTAACTCTACGATCCCTACCACTAAATCGCAGATTTTCTCAACGGCCGCAGACAATCAAACCTCAACCGATATTCATGTTCTCCAAGGGGAACGCGAAATGGCGAGTTATAATAAGACGCTTGGGCGTTTCCAACTCACAGGAATACCACCTGCGCCACGCGGCATTCCACAAATCGAAGTTAAATTCGATATTGATGCCAATGGGATTGTCCACGTCTCAGCAAAAGATATGGCTACTGGGAATGAACAGAAAGTGACGATTACTTCCTCGACGGGTCTCTCTAAAGATGAGATCGAAAAAATGAAGCAAGACGCCGAAGTCCATGCTGAGGAAGATAAAAAGAACAGAGAGCTGATCGATGCTAAGAACCAAGCAGATTCTCTGGCTTACCAAACAGAGAAAACCTTGAAAGACTTCGAAGGTAAGGGCGATGCTACCGAAGTTGAAAGTATCAAAAAAGCTTTAGAAGACCTAAAAAATGCAACGGCCGCTCAAAACCTTGAGGAGATCAATGCGAAAACAGAGGCGTTGAACAAAGTGCTCCATCCTTATATTGAAAAAATGTATCAACAACAAGCGGCTCAAGAGCAGAATGCTGGAGCACAACCTGGAGCTGATGAACCTAAAAAAGACGACGACGTTGTGGATGCTGAGTTTACTGAAGTTAAGAAAGAATAGGGATGGTGTTAACTTGCACGTCGCACCACAGCGCCATCGCTATCACGCTTGATTACGAAGCGAGCGCGGCAAACCTCTGGGCTTTCTGAATGTGCGCCGCTCTTTGCTGAATCCACACTGCAGGAGTATGCGTAATGAGTTGCAGTGTGGCGATAAGCTCGTTCCTTCGCCACGAAGTATCATTTTGGGTGTGTGGCTCGGCAATACTCTCCACTGGAGAGTATCGTGCTTATCGTCTTGGCACCGCGGCATCAATCCATCCATGGACTAGTCAAACGCCGCGCTGGCGCTACGTAATATAAGCGTGATTGACGCGACTCTGCTGGATGGTTTGGCTTTACAAGTTAACACCATCCGGGCTTGGACCGACGGGGGCTAGGATGGACTGGAATAGGCGAGGGATGGCTAGAACAGGCTAGATCTGGCTAAGATAAGTATTAGGAATTAACTTTAGGGGTGCAAAGGTGTTATAGCCTTTGTGCCCGCATTTATTTGTGGATTGCAAAATAATTTATTCCCATTTATTTGGATTTTCCTTGTGCTTAAAGTCTAAGGGTCATATAATACTATAGGACTTAAAACAATAGAGTATTTACCTATAGAATGGATAAGCAAGCAGGAGTGTGGAGGGAAAACATGAAACGCGATAACTATGAGGTGCTTGGAGTCGAGCGGACTGCCGGTGAACAGGAAATTAAAAAAGCATATCGGAAGTTAGCCCGCCAATATCACCCCGATGTAAACCAGGGGGATAAGGGAGCAGAAGAAAAGTTTAAGGAAGTTACGGATGCTTATGATGTTTTGAGCGATCCGGAGAAACGAGCGCGTTATGACCAATTTGGTCATGCAGGTACAGATCCTAACCAAGGCGGTGGATTTGGGGATGCTGGGGGCTTCGGGGACATTTTTGATATGTTTTTTGGCGGTGGCGGTGGGCAACGGCGCGGTGGTCCTCAACGGGGTGCTGATTTGCGCTATGCTATGTCCTTGACTTTTGAAGAAGCAGTGTTTGGCGTTGAAAAGGAAATCCAGATTCCGCGGGACGAAACCTGCTCGGATTGCCAGGGGTCTGGGGCAGCTCCAGGAACACATCCGACAACGTGTTCCCAGTGTCACGGTAGTGGGCAAGTGAAAATGCTTCAACGCACGCCTTTCGGTCAAATCCAGACGGCTCGAACATGTCCAACGTGCCATGGGGAAGGGCGCACTATTAGTAGCCCTTGCTCAATATGTAATGGACAAGGGAAAGTGCGAAAGGTTAAAACGATCAAGATAAGCATTCCACAAGGTTCAGAGGATGGTCTAAACTTAAGACTCAGTGGAGATGGTGAGGCTGGAGCCAAAGGGGGGCCTTCGGGAGATCTTTATATCGTTTTACAGGTTAAACGGCACAAGTTCTTTGAACGTGAAGGAAATGATATTTATTGTGAGATTCCGATTACCTTTATTCAGGCTGCTCTGGGCGCGGAAATCGATGTTCCGACTTTAGATGGGGTGGTAAAGATGAAAATCCCCGAAGGGACACAAACGGCCACGGTTTTTCGGCTTAAAGGGCACGGCGTACCCCATCGCCGAGGGAGCGGTCGAGGAGACCAGCATGTGCGTGCTGTTTTGACAACGCCGACTAAGCTGAACGAAAAACAAAAGAAACTTCTGCGTGAATTCGCTGAAGTGACACCTGAACATCAACAAATGGGCAAAAAATCAGTGTTTGAAAAGTTCAAAGAAACCCTACGCGATGCAATGGGCGGGTAAAAAGGAGTATAAGCTAATGAATTGGCGTGAAGTGGCGGTAACAGTTTCATCTGAAGGAGAAGAAGCTGTTGCCGATCTTTTTTATCAATTAGGGTGTCCTGGGGTTAGTATGGAAAATCCAGAACTTCTACGCAGTTATGTTGAATCTGGAAAGTGGGATTACCATGATTTTGGAGAGGTAGAACTTACAGGAACTTCCGTGGTTAAGGGCTATTTTTCGGAGGATGACGAGCTGACAGGCAAACTTAAAAAGCTTGAGCTTGGAATTCTTGAACTGCTTCAGCGCTTTCCGCATTGGGTTGTACAGGTCAAAGGGATCTCGTTAATGGAAGAAGATTGGGAAACTGCGTGGAAGGCTTATTTTAAGCCAATCCGTATTGGCGAACATTTTTTAATTAAACCGACCTGGGAGCCGGTAGAACTCCTCGAGGGAGATATCGTCTTGGAACTTGATCCCGGCATGGCCTTCGGTACGGGGACCCATCCTACCACTACACTGTGTTTAAGAACCTTGGAAGGTGTTGTAAAACCCGGACAAAGAGTGTTTGACTTAGGGACAGGCTCTGGAATTTTAGCGATTGCTGCTGCAAAACTCGGAGCGAAGGTGGATGCGGTGGATCTCGATTCCGTGGCGGTCAGGGTGGCCCAGGAGAATGTCGATTTGAATCGTGTGAACGACCGAGTTCGAGTAGTGCGTGGGGATTTAGGGACAGTCCTCATGGGTCAGGCGGATATCGTGATTGCCAATATTATTGCGGATGTGATATTAATTCTGCTTGCAGATTTAAAACGCTTATTGCATCCAGACGGTGAATTCTTAGCGTCAGGTATCATTGAAAATCGAGCTGAAGATGTGGAAGAAGGATTGAAGGAAGCCGGATTCGAGATTGTGGAACGCATAGAAGATTCTGGGTGGATTTTATTTCGAGCGAGGTGGGCAAAGACATGAATCGGTTTAAAATCACGGAGCTTGGAAACGAGGTCTTTTGGTTGCGTGATTCAGAACGTGATCACCTTGTCCGAGTGCTTAGGCTAAAACCCGGGGATTTGGTGGTTGGTTTTGATAATACTGGTATGGAGTATACCAGTGTCATCCAAAAGATCGAGGACAATAGCGTAACCTGTCGGATTCTCAGTACGGACCATCCCGATGTGGAGGCGCATAGCTCTGTTTACCTTGTGGCTGGACTCTCAAAAGGAGAAAAAATGGAATGGGTGATTCAGAAGGGGACTGAGCTAGGAATGGAGGGGCTTATTCCCTTGCGAACCAAACGGTCTGTTATGCACATTGAGGGAAGTAAAGCGCAGGATAGAGTTGTTCGATGGCAGAAAATTGCCTCAGAAGCCGCGAAACAGTCCCATAGAGTTCAGGAACCTAAAATATATGCGGTTTGTGATTGGAGAGATTTGGCAGAGCAGTTGTCCCCTGACACCCAGTGGCTTATTCCCTATGAAGAAGAATTGACTCAACGGTTAGCCTCCGTGCTTGAAAGAATGGTCTCGGAACGCCCTATTGCCATACTGATTGGTCCTGAGGGTGGCTTTGACCAGACTGAGGTGGCTTTGGCGCAAGAAAAACTTGGGGCGAAGAGTGTGTCGTTAGGGCCGAGGATACTGCGGACGGAAACGGCCGCGCTGGCAACGCTGACGATGGTTTTGGCGCATTTCGGGGACTTAGGGTAGGGGACTTGTGTGACACAGCGCTCGGTGCTTACGACGCAGAGCAAACTAACCGTGTAAGCTCTTGTCTCTGTGGAGCGGGGTTCCCACCAAATTCGCCATCCTTGGCTCAGTTGGCGGCTTCGCACGTCCTGTGCTCAGCCCCGTATTTGGGGTCGCTTACACGGAAG
>LOEW01000215.1 GCA_001516045.1 Desulfosporosinus sp. BRH_c37 | reverse complement strand
GCAGAACTATGCACTAAGTTTTGGTAGAAACGTATTGCCAAAAACCCACCAATCATCACACCAACCAAAAGCGCTAAAAGAGAAACGCTAATACCCTTTAGGCGAATTGCATTCTCATATCCTAGTCAGTTGTAAATTAAATTCCAAAATTGATGCACGAGCTATTTATCCCCTTCTTTCGTTGGCAATACGCGCTTGATAAAATCCCGATAAACTTTGGCGAATTCTGCATAAAGCTCCTGTCGTTGCTCGTCGGTTATCTTTCCGCTCTTAACGAGTCGTCGCAATTCTGCAAGTGCTAAGTGGGTAGACTCTTGATCATCTAATTCCTCTGCAGTAAATATTGGCATACGTCCATATCTTAGAAATAAATCGACTTCCTCTTGAAGACTGAGACTATAAACATTAGCAAGTTCATGGAGCATCTGGTCACTTGGTGACTTGTTGCCCTTTTCAATTTCAGATAAATATTGGAAGGAAACAGAGAGCTTAGATGCTACGTTTTTTTGAGTTAGATTTCGCTCAGTTCTTAGAGACGACAGGTAATCACCTGCTCGGAGTTGCCTAAGTTTTATTAATTCATTACTTGTAAGTTTACCTAAATCTGACATTAATTATTCTCCTCAATCCATTTAACAATATTTACATGTGGAAAAACACAGGAATACCTGTCATATTAAATTCAACCAATTAGTTGAACCAACGAAATCCGTTATTTATAACTTGTTGATTCGCAAGTTGGCGTTTCATATATTATACAACATCTATCGTCAATTATATCAAGGCAATATATGGAAGAAGGTGATCGTCAATGAAATTTCAAGGGTCTTTGAGATAGGTGCGTTAAGCTAATAAATTGTGGAGGTGCGACTTGAAGTACGTATACGTATATATCTGCAGTCCATATCGTGACAATGAGGAATACAACGTGGCTAAGGCACAATTCTCTGTCAGTTTGCAACAGAGCAGGGCGTGGTGCCAATAGCACCCCATATATATTTTCCACAGTTTTTAGATGACAACGATCCAACTGATCGAAGATTAGGGCTAGAGATTGGGTTGGATTTGTTGAAGCATTGTGCTGAATTATGGGTATTTGGGACTAGTATATCCGAAGGAATGCTAAACGAAATCGAGGCCGCTAAGAGATTTAATATTCCAGTTATATTCTACAGCGACCGTTGTGAAAAACGCTTCACAGAGTATTAGATGGTTAACAAGCCAATGAAAGGAGGTGATATAAAGCATGTTCGAACAACAAAAAGGCCCGCTGGTGCGCCAACACCAAACAGGCCAGATACAAAATATTACTACTGAAAGTATACCACTGGGATCGAAAAAGTTCTACTTGTAAAACGGAGGTAATTGTAATGAGTGATGTATTGAAATCTATTTGCAAAAAGAGGGGTAATCCATGAGTAAAATTGAAATCACGTTCAAATCTGATGAACTTATTCTAGCCCTGATAAGACTTGCTGAGGCGTTGGAGAACAAGCAAAGATCTGTGGATGTAGATGAGCCTGACGAGGTGGTTGAGAAAGAAGAGCCACCCATCGCGCCTGAACAACCGGAAGATATTAAACCACCCGCTAAAAATGAGAAGCCAGTAACCCTTGAACAAATTCGAGCGGTACTCACTGCAAAATCACAGGCTGGTAAGAAAGCGGCGATTCAGGGGCTATTCAAGAAGTATAATGCAGACAAGCTGACCGCTGTTGATCCCATGAGGTACGCAGACTTATTTAAAGAAGCAGAAGCTCTGTAAATGGTGAGCTACATCCCTTTAACAAAAGGGAGAATAACTCTGATCGATAGCGAAGATTACAGAGATTTCTCACATCATAAATGGATGTTTCATTGCGGCTATGCTAGAAGAGTTGAAAAAGATTCTCAAGAGAAAGGGAACATCAAGATTCCGTGGCGTTACCTATAGAAAGAAAAGTAATAGATGGGTAGCGAGAATCACAATCGATGGTCAACGGTTGGCACTCGGATACTTTGTAACTGAGGAAGATGCGGCAAGAGCCTATAACGAAGCATATTTGAAATATAGAAACAGAGAGGATGTGCCAAATTTCATATGAGCAATTCAGAACGAAAACATGCATTGCTCAGTGCATCAGGGGCAAAGAGATGGGTAACGTGTACTCCTTCAGCGAGGCTTGAGGATACTTTTAAAAATACGACAAGCGTATTTGCGGAAGAAGGAACATTTATGCACGAATTAGCAGAACTACAGATCAATTATTATCTGGAGAGAATTGATCGAGCAAAGTTTAAGCAGCTTTTCGAAGGAATGAAAGGTAACAAATATTATTCTATCGATATCTATGAAGCGGTTCAAGCTTATGTTGGCTACGCTTGTGAAGCAATATCTGAAGCGCATACAAGGTCAAGTGACGCCATAGCACTCGTTGAACAAAGATTGGACTTCTCACATTATGTTGCGGAGGCTTTCGGCACTGGCGATCTTTCCGCGATTATTGTAAACGAGACGTTGAGGTCGAGCAGTCCATAAGGAAGAAACTTGAGAAGTACCCCATATCCGACAATGAACAGAAACTTTGGGTACTCGACCAGCAAATTAATGATCGAGGAATTATGGTGGATACCTTGTTTGTTACAAATGCTACCCTGTGTGACAAACGCTACAGAATGGGCATATATAATGAAGCAAAAAAACTAACCGGACTAGAAAACCCAAACAGTGTGGCCCAGTTAAAGGAGTGGCTATTGGGTAATGGCGTTGAAATGGAGAGCTTATCTAAAAAGGCGGTCAGCGAAATGTCGAGTGCCACGGACGGTAAAACTCAAAGGCTACTCCAGCTCCGTCAAGAAATGGCCAAAACTTCCATTAAGAAATATGTAGCGATGCAGCGGGCGCTCTGTCCAGATAACCGAGTTCGCGGCCTGTTGCAGTTTTATGGTGCGAACCGCACTGGAAGATGGGCCGGAAGATTAATCCAAATTCACAACCTCCCACAAAACCATCTTGGTGACTTGGAGCTTGCACGTGAGATTGTGAAGGCAGGAGACTTTGATCTTTTAGAAATGTTCTACGATAGTGTGCCTGGAGTGCTTTCGGAACTCATCCGAACAGCCTTTATTCCACCAAAGGGTCATCGGATTATTGTAGCTGACTTCTCGGCCATTGAAGCGCGTGTAATCGCGTGGCTCGCAGGGGAGAAATGGCGGCTTAAGGTTTTTGCAGGTCATGGAAAGATATATGAAGCTTCTGCAAGTCAAATGTTCAAGGTTCCGATTAAGAGTATCACCAAAGGCTCTGAACTAAAGCAGAAAGGTAAATTAGCAGAACTTGGACTTGGCTACCAAGGGGGAGTCAATGCGCTTATAGCTATGGGGGCCTTAGATAGTGGTCTAAAGGAAGAAGAACTCGACAGATTGGTCAAGGCTTGGAGACAGGCGAATAGCAACATCGTTAAATACTGGTATGCCATTGATAATGCCGCAAAGAAAGCAGTTAGTAAAAGACAACCCTCCGCAGTAGGTGACGTGAAGTTCCATGTTGAAAGCGGGATATTGTTTATTACCCTGCCATCAGGCAGAAAGCTCTCCTACATTAAGCCTAAACTAGAGCTTAATAAATTCGGTCGTGAGGCCATCTCCTATGAGGGTATTGGCGAGAATAAACAATGGTGCCGCATGAGTACCTACGGCGGGAGGCTCGTTGAAAACATCGTCCAGGCAGTGGCTAGGGATTGTCTCGCCGATGCCATGATAAGGGTTGATAAGGCCGGATACAAGATCGCAATGCATGTCCATGACGAGGTGGTCATTACAGCGCCAAAGGGCGAAGGGTCACTGGAGGATGTGTGCAGCATCATGGGACAGCCGATAAGTTGGGCGGAGGGATTGCCATTAGGAGCAGCCGGGTTTGAAGCTGATTTCTATAAAAAGGACTAAACGGGAGGTCATCCAAGAATGAATCCATTAAAGTATGATGGAACGATCACAATCGCCACGGGCAATTCACGAAAAGAGAAAAAATGGATAAACAAAGAAATGCAGTGGTCTCAGTTCTTAGAAAGAGTTAAAGTCACTCAGAAAACTTCTGAGACCACCCTTGAGTACCGGAAAATGTCTAAAGACGAACAGGATGATCGCAAAGATGTGGGTGGTTTCGTCGGTGGGAAGCTAAAAGGCGGTCAGCGTAAAAATGGCTTTGTCGAGTACCGTTCTTTGCTCACCCTGGACATGGACTATGCCCAGCCCGACGTTTGGTCTGGAATCTTCATGCTTTACGACTTTGCTTGCTGCATATATTCCACCCATAAACATGTGCCGGAGGCCCCGAGGCTCAGGCTCGTTATACCACTGGCGAGGGTGGTATCCGCTGAGGAATATACAGCGATTGCTCGTAAGGTAGCAGTCGACCTCGGCATCGAGCAGTTTGATGACACCACTTATACCGCGTCGCGCTTAATGTACTGGCCGAGCAGTTCAAGTGATGGGGCCTATATATTTGAACACATCGACGGGCCATGGATGAATCCTGATGAGGTCCTTACAACTTACGTGGATTGGAAGGTTGCCTCAAGCTGGCCGGTATCGTCGAGACAGCAAAGTGTTATCAAAAAGTCAGCGGAGAAGCAGACCGATCCCACAACCAAAATTGGCGTAATCGGGGCTTTCTGCCGCGCGTATTCTATCCCCGAAACACTAGAAATATTTCTTAGCGAAGTATATGCTCCTTGCGATATAGAAGGCAGGTATACTTTCCTGGGCGGTACCACCTCCGGGGGCTTGATATTATACGACAACGATTTGTTCGCGTTCTCTCACCATGGAACAGATCCCATCAGTGGTAAGTTAGTTAACGCCTTTGATTTAGTGCGTGTCCACAAGTTTGGTGCTCAGGACGACGGGATAGAGGAAAGTGCGCCTCCGAGTAAGCGCCCCTCCTATAAAGCCATGCAGGAGTTTGCTGTAGCTGACGTAAACGTTAAAAAACAGCTTATGTCCGAGAGTATGGCTGCGGCCTTGGAGGATTTCAGGCCAGGGGATGATAACTGGACGGAACGTCTGGACTATAAAAAAGATGGAACGCTAAAGGCGACCATCGACAATATAAGGTTAATCATGGACCACGATCCTCAAATTTGTGGGATGGTGGGACATAACGAGTTTGCCCATCGGAATGAGCTATTAAAGGACTTACCTTGGCGCGATATGAGCAAAGGTTATTATTGGTCAGATGCGGATGATGCAGCTCTCAGACATTATCTAGAACGGGTGTATGGCTTAAACCACGTGGGTAAAACCATGGACGCATTTTCTGTAATCGTAGAACAGAACAGATTCAATCCAGTGAAGGATTATCTAAGCGGTCTTGTATGGGATGGAATAGAGCGGCTCGATACATTATTAATCGACTATTTTAGTTCGACGGATACCGAGTATACAAGAGCGGTGACCAGAAAAACGATGTGTGCGGCGGTCGCGAGAATCTTTAATCCTGGCTGCAAGTTTGATTATATGCTGCTCCTCATCGGTAAACAGGGGCTTGGCAAGAGCTACTTCATGAAGAAGCTCGGCGGTAAATGGTACTCAGATAGCTTAACGACTGTTGTTGGTAAGGAAGCCTACGAACAGTTGCAAGGCGCGTGGATTCTTGAAATGGGTGAATTATCAGCCGCCAAGAAAGCCGACATCGATGCCCTGAAACACTTTATGTCGAAGCAGGAGGATATATTCCGAGAAGCCTACGGCAGACGAACGGCGGTATTCCCAAGGCAATGCATCTTCATGGGGACGACCAACGACTACGAGTGTTTGCGAGATAAAACGGGCAATCGACGTTTCTGGCCTGTGAACGTTGGGGAAAGTAAACAAAGCCTGTGGGATGATTTTAATGTCGATCAGGTTTGGGCAGAAGCAGTCCAAGGCTATATTGCCGGAGAGGAATTATACCTCAAAGATATGCTGGCCGAGTGGGCTATTCATATCCAAGCTGAGCACACCGAGGAAAGTGATCGGTCCGGTTTGGTTTATGATTATTTGGATAGGTTGCTACCAGACAATTGGGACACCATGGATTTATATGCAAGACGGATGTTTTTATCGGGGGATTTTGGGAGCGGAATTGGCACAATTCAACGAAGTCGGGTATGCGCAATGGAAGTATGGTGTGAATGTTTAGGGGGCGATCCTAAACAACTTTCCAACATCCAGTCACGTGAGATTCGAAGTATCATGGATCACGCCCATGACTGGAAAAGACATGAAGGCTCTCTTCGATTTAGCCTATATGGTCGTCAGCGTGGCTACTTAAGAACTTAGTTTGGTGGATACAGTTTATAAAAAAGTGTAACAGAAGGGGTGGACGTGGTGGATACAGAAAACCAAATCTGTTACAGGCTTCTGTATCCACCCCAAACCCTTGTGAATACTGGGCGTGAAGGGGTAAAGATACACTGGATACAGATTATTACTATAAGTTAATAGTTATAGTTATTAAGGTAATGCGCGCGAGATGTATGCACGAGAACGCGTTTGCGCACGTAAGGGAAAATCATGTTTTTCTGTGTCTTTGTATCCAAGCATTAAAAAAGCAGGTGTTTTATGCAAGAAAAGCAGATTGAACTAAAGCTCAGGGATGCAGTTAAATCCAAAGGTGGTTTGGCATTAAAGTTTGTCTCACCGGGTACAGCAGGAGTGCCAGATAGGATTGTACTGATTCCCGATGGTAGGTTGTATTTCGTAGAACTAAAAGCACCGGGCAAAAGGTTGTCACCAAAGCAAGTAAAAATGGCGGCAGTCCTTGAGAGGCTCGGTCATAAGGTACGAGTAATTGACAGCACCCGGCAGGTAAAGGAGTTCATGGATGAACTATACCCCGCATAATTATCAAGACTATGCCGCAAATCAAATATTAGACAAGCCCGCCTGTGGGATATTTCTTGACCTTGGCATGGGGAAAACGGTTGTAACATTAACCGCCATAGATGAACTCCTCTTTGATCGTTTCGAAGTGAAGAACGTCTTAGTGGTAGCGCCACTCCGGGTGGCCGAGGACACCTGGAGCAAAGAGTGCGAAAAGTGGGATCACTTGAAGCACTTACGTATGGCTAAAGTGTTGGGGCCTAAGAAAACCCGAATAACGGCCCTAGAATCGATAGCGGATATTTACATCATCAACCGAGAAAACGTAGCATGGCTTGTTAACCATTATGGAAAGAAGTGGCCCTTCGAGATGGTGGTGATTGACGAGCTTTCGAGCTTTAAGTCACCCAAAGCTAAACGCTTTAAAGCACTTCGCAAGGTTCGACCACTCATATATCGGATTGTGGGTCTAACCGGGACCCCGGCTCCTAACGGACTCCTTGACCTTTGGCCACAAATATATTTACTGGACAGAGGTGAGAGGTTAGGGAAAACCTTGGGGGGTTATCGTGAAAGGTACTTCGAACCGGATAAACGGAACCAAGAAATAATATTCAACTATAAACTCAAACCGGAAGCCGAGCAAGCAATATATAAAAGAATATCCGATATCTGCGTGAGTATGAAGGCCCAGGACTATCTGTTGATGCCCGAGCGAATCGACAACTATGTGCGGGTCGAGATGGCCCCCAAAGAAAAGGCTCTCTACAAGCAATTGGAGCGCGACATGCTGCTCCCCTTCGCGGGTGGCGAGATATCGCAAAAAAGCCGCTAGGGATATTACCAAGATGCTTGAGTTCAGCAGGGTAAGTTAGATGGTACAAAGTAGGTACTAAGATGGTACTGAAATGGCGCAAAAACGGTATTGTGCCCTTGATATTTGGATGATATAGTAAAGATGCAAAAAGTATATTAATGGCTCTTGGACGACCTGTCCGGGGGCCTTTTATATTGCCTACGAAAGGTGGCGGAGCATATGGCACGCTGCAGATACTTTACTCAAATTGGGTCCTTAAGCATCGAAAACTGCGGAAACTGTAAGAGTTGGAAACGCCGGAGATGCGAGAACGAGGAACTATTAAAGAAGCATTATGAGGACTCAAAAGAATTTGATTTTTACGACCGCATGATGCGTGAAAACAAGAGCATCCGAGGGCCGTTATGATTTTGGTAAAGGAGGCGTTCCGAAAGGGCGTCTTTTTGAATCACTCCTCTCTCCTCTTTTTTTATATTGAGCGGTCTTTGGACCGCCTCCTTTTTCCTGAACAGAATTGACTTGCAATCCTGTGCGTTCAGAGTGATGAATGGTCATGCGAAAACGCAATAAAGCACAGGAGGCGCAGCAAGCATGAAAACACAAACCTTCGGAATCGAGATCGAACTAACCGGAATAACAAGGGAAGAAGCAGCCAACACGGTCGCAGCCTACTTTGGAACCCAAGCCACATACACAGGCGGAGGATACAGAGCCTACGCGGTTACATTCAGTTTTGCCTGGCGATGAGCCACCAAGCCCTGACCCAGAAGAGCGCCAGCAGCCGCAAGACCGAAACCTCGAACCCGAAATACACCTTCCGGACCTGGCTCCTGCGCCTGGGCCTGATAGGCGAAGAATACAAAACAGCCCGTACCCACCTGCTCGCCAACCTGAAAGGCAATATTGCTTGGAGGGATAACCGGGTCGCATAGAGAATAAAGAGCCACAGGCGGGCAACACAGCCCGCCTAACGGCCTTCATATAGAGAGGATGATTATATATGGCGAATTTATACTTGGCCTACGGAAGCAATATGAATTTGAAACAAATGGAGGTTCGTTGCCCCACCGCGAAGGTGGTCGGCAAAGCGACTTTGAAAGGTTATGAGCTTTTATTCAAAGGGGTCAATGGCGGGGCTTACGCGACAATAAAAAAGAACCCCGACAAGGAGACTCCAGTGGTGGTCTGGGAGATAGATGCCATCGCCGAGAACCGGCTGGATAAATACGAGGGCTTCCCGACCTTATATGGCAAGTCGAATCTCCGGGTGGAATTGGATGGTAAAAAGGTCAGCGCCATGGTCTACATTATGAATCGCGGCCCACGCCTGGGGATGCCGGAGCACCATTACTACGAGGGTATTTTGGCGGGGTACGAGGCAGCGGGCTTTGACCCAGCGATACTGGAGGACGCGCTAGACGCATCGAACCCAGATCCCGAATAAGCCGCGCGACGTTGGCGCGTGTCGCGGTCGGGTTGTCGCGAAAGGGCAAACCACCCCAGCCAGCCTGGGAGCGTGGCCTGTGCGCAATAAAAAAACCCGAACAGAATTAACTTGCTGTCAACTGCTAAAATAAAACTAAATTCTTTTCTATAGCGGCCTTCGGGTCGCTTTATTTTTAGCAAAGAAAAGTAGCCAATCAAGGCTACTTTCGAGGTTCTATAGAAAGGTAACAGTCAAGATAATCGGTGATCTGGAGGATTTTCTTAAGAGAAAGGTCAACCTTGCCATTAAAAAATCTACTGAGTTGGCCTTCATTTATGCCCGTATCCTTTGATAATTGATAGGCCGTTACGTTTTTAGCAACCATCAAACGTTTTATCTGCTCCTGAATACTAAACACTGATTTCTACTTCTGTAAAAATTTTATTAGGAATTGCCAAAGAATCAATTAAATCTTTTCGTTCTTCGTTTTCTTCGAGTAAAGCCTCTATAGCATCCTTTATATTTTCAAGGGCGGCCTCATAGGTGTCACCTTGGGAGACACACCCTTGAACCTCCGGACATATCGCGGTGAAACCACCTTCTTTTTGAGGATAGAGTACGACTGAAAAGGTTGCCTTTTGGGTCATTGTATCTGCCTCCTTTCAAATTAAGGGTCTTTGGGTGGGCAGGTTAACACCTACCCATCCATTGTTCCAAGTCCGCCCTTTTTAAGTTGGCACTGGTTAGTATTCCGTTTAATGTTCCAAGTTTCAAGTCCTCGTTATCGTGCCTTGATACCGGAACCGTTCTGACTCCGTTCGTCAGTATGTGGTGGCTGGTGGTTCTTTTAATCCAGAATCCGTTTTCCTTTAGGAACTTCACCATGTCCTTTGCCTTAACTGACAGCCCCATTCTTGCCTCCTCCTTATAAATAGATAATACCAATTACTTTACTATACGTCAAGTAATTAACTAATAATTTGGAGTTTAATTATGCCTTTAAGAGCACTAAGGCCATGTAAACAAGCAGGGTGCCCCATGCTAACAAGGGATGCAAACGGGTACTGTGATCAGCACAAGCCTCTGGCTAGCAGTCAACATATGGAGTACAAGCGAGGCCGAACAGATAAGCGGGAACAAGCCTTCTACAACTCAGGTGCTTGGAGGAAAGCCAGAGGGGCAGCGCTGCGTCGAGATCACGGGCTGTGCCAGCACTGTCTGAGAGCTGGGAAGATAACTGCTGCTGTTATGGTTCACCATTTGACTGAGATTAAAGTGAACTGGTTGCTCAGGTTAGATCTTGGAAACCTCGTGTCACTTTGCGATAGATGCCACAACAAGATACCCCCCACCCGTAGAAAGCTGTAAGCCTTGCTCTGTGGGTCGAAGGCCCCTCGGCTGTATGAAAATGTCGATAATTGAGGTGAAATATGGAAATTCGATCCTACTCTTAATAAGGCGGTCGCATCGTACTGTCATGATCACCGATATTCCTCAAAACGCATAAAGAAGTGCCATCTAAATTCTTTTCAAAACTAAATGTAAAACGAATACTCATATTCAGGCTAGCGGACCATACTCCGTCAGTTCCTCCAAGCATATGAATCCGGAGGGACGGGTGTCGCCAATCATCTAAAAACTGATATATTTTATCATCAAAAAGATCTTTAATATTTTCTGGCAGTTTTCCATATGCACGCTTGAAGCGTGGAAGGTATTTAATCTCCATTAGATTCCACACTTCTTAAATGCTTGATAAGGTCTGTAGCATTATCAAAGCTAGGAGATACTCGACCTGCTTTAATATCCTCATCGGCTTCACGCTCACCAGCTTGCCATTCTTCAGTCCAATACCACTCCTGATCTTTAGGTATTAGAGCCTTTGGTTCAAGAATAATTTTGCCATCTTCAATAATTAATTCAAAAACTTCACCTTCATCAGATAAACGTAAGGCCATACGAACCTCTTTAGGTATCGTGAGAATTGCTTTTTTCTTCATTTGGACAACCCCATATGATTTCCTTGGTGCTAGATGTGCCATAGGAATCTCCTTTCCGAAAATCGGAATTTCTTAGTTAGATCTTATAAGATTGACGATAGAAAATCAAGGCAAATTGTTGGACAGAACCCTACCAGGGGTGATTTTTTATTTGGGGTGATTTATATGGATATGAGGATAAATACAAAGATGGATCTTAAGATGGTCGATATTAACGCGATAATTCCCTACGAGAAAAATCCACGTAAGAATTCAGTTGCTGTCGACAAGGTCGCAGCGAGTATCAAGGAATTTGGATTCCAGCAGCCGATTGTTGTGGATGCAGAGGGCGTTATCATCGTCGGACACACGCGCCACAAAGCCGCCCTGAAGCTCGGACTTACCGAAGTTCCTGTTGTCTACGCAGTGAACCTTACGGACGAACAGGTCAAAGCATATCGGCTCGCAGATAATAAAACAGCGGAGTTTGCTGAGTGGGATGCAGACTTACTCGCCGGAGAATTGCTTGAATTGACGACTCTTGACTTTGACATGGTTCAGTTTGGATTTGAGGCCCCTGCCGAGGCCGAGGAGGACAGCTTCGACCTTGAAAAAGAACTCGGAGACATCACAGAACCAGTTACAAAACTGGGAGACATTTGGCAACTTGGAAAGCACAGGCTCATGTGCGGGGATAGCACAGACAAAGAAACTGTCGAAAAACTTATGGGCGGGGTGAAAGCGGATTTGTTTCTGACCGACCCGCCTTATAACGTCGACTACGTGGGAAAAACAAAAGACGCGCTTAAGATACAAAACGACAAAATGGGAAATGACAGGTTTAGCGCATTTTTAGTTGATGCATTTGCTGCTGCCGATCATGTAATGAAGCCTGGGGCTGTGTTCTATATTTGGCATGCAGATTCGGAAGGATACAACTTCCGAGGGGCCTGTCAAGATGTTGGGTGGCAAGTGCGCCAGTGCCTAATCTGGAACAAGAATACCATGGTTATGGGCCGCCAAGACTACCACTGGAAGCACGAACCCTGTCTGTATGGGTGGAAGTCCGGTGCGGGCCATTTATGGGCGACCGACCGAAAGCAAACAACTATCATAAACTTTGACAAGCCGAGCCGGAACGAGATGCATCCGACTATGAAACCTGTGGGCCTATTTGATTATCAGATCAAGAACAATACTAAGGGCGAGGATATTGTGCTCGACACCTTCGCGGGGAGCGGAACAACGATCGTGGCCTGTGAGCAAAATGGGAGAACCGCCTATTGTATGGAACTTGACCCGAAGTATACAGACGTGTGCATCAAGCGCTGGGAAGATTTAACTGGACTGAAAGCAGAGTTGATAAGCTGATGGCAGGACGAAAAGCATATCCCGCCTCCCTCATGCTGGCAACGAATGACAAGAACAGGCTCACCAAAGAGCAACTCGAAAACCGGCTGCAGAACGAGCCTAAGCCGAAGAGTTCAGTACTCACAACCCCATCGTGGTTACGATCGGATGCCAAAAATGAATGGGAGCGAATTGTTGGGCTGTTCCGGGATATGGACGATATGATCTTGAGCGACTTGGACACAAATGCCCTAGAAATATATTGTGAGTCAGTCGTGACCTACCGGAAGGCCATGGCGAAGGTCAGGGAAAGCAACGAAGTCTACGTCAGTAAAGACGACCCCAATCATCCGAAGCGGAACCCATGGCTGTCAGTGGCCAACGAAGCCGCCATGCAAGTCAAGAAATACGGAGAGGTGCTTTGTTTAGATCCTGTGAGTCGGGCGCGAGTTGGGCTTGGTAAGTCCAGGAAAGACTTCGACCCTAACGCTGATATGTTCGGTGATTGATGATGGGTATACATCGGACAACCCAATACGCGCTCGATGTCGTCCATTCGGAGCTAAAGGATAAGTGCTGCAAATGGGAGATATTGTCCTGCGAAAGACACTTGGACGACTTGGCGAGGCAAGGAACTGAGGACTTCCCATATGTGTTCGACGAGAGTCGGGCCGACCGGATTTTTAAATGGTTCAGCTTGTGCCGCCATGTTCGAGGGGTTTTCCAAGGACAACCCATTGAATTGCAACCTTGGCAGGTGTTCGACCAGGGATGCCTGTACGGCTGGGTTCACAAAGACACTGGAATTCGTAGGTTCAGGAAGGCATATCACAAGCGGGCCAGAGGGAACGTAAAGTCCACCGAAGTCAGTGGGAAGTGCCTGTACCACATGGCGGCAGACGCTATTTACCCGCCTGGAACTCCTGAGCAAGCAAGCTATGAAATGTCACCGGAAGTGGAATGTGCTGCGGTCGATAGAGGCCAAGCGAAGCGCGTGTGGCAAGATGCATGCAACATGGCCAATGCATCGCCTGACATTCTGAAAAGAATGATCGTTAAAAAGACCATCGTGCAGCACAAATCGCGCGGTGGCTTTATGCGGCCTCTCTCCAAAGACACCAAGAATAAAGATGGCGGCGCACCTTGTTACTATGAAATCGACGAGTACCACGCACACCCAACGTCTGAGATGTATGACATCGGGTACTCTGGGTTCGGGAAACGATCACAGTCACTACTCGACATTATCACGACAGCTGGTACGGATGCGGAAAATAAACCTTGCAAAAAGGAAGAAGATTATGCCAAGAAAGTTCTTGATCGGACGGTATACGACGAGAGCTTTTTTATTATGATCCGCGAGATTGACGATGCCGACGACCCGCATGATAAAAATTGCTGGGTAAAGGCCAACCCAATACTCCGGTATCCAAATGACTATTCAAAAGGGTTACTCGATCAAATAAACGCTGAGTACGACACGGCCTATCAATCTGGCGACCCTAGTAAGATTAGAGAATTTCTCATCAAAAGAATGGATCGCTGGCAGTCTGACTCAGAGAACAAGTACATGTCCGGCTGCATGGATAAGTGGAAAGCCCTGGCCATCCCGACTAAAGACTTTCTCGACCTGGTACGCGGACGCGAGTGCTTTGTTGGTTTGGACTTGGCTAAGTCCATCGATCTTACCGCAGATGGTTTTGTGTTTCCTCTGGGTGATGGCAGGTACGCAGTAGACGCGCATGGTTTCATGCCCAAGGAGCGTGCAACCCAGCACGAACACAGCGACCGAGTGCCCTATAGGACCTGGGCGCAGCAGGGCTTCTGCACTCTTACGGAGGGTGAGGTTACGGATTACAACTTTATTAAAACACACATTTACGACCTGGAGTATGACGAGAGCTGGAAAATTAAAGAGTTCGACTATGACCCCTACAACGCGACCCATTTTACTCAGGAGCTTGAAAACGAGGGTTACCAAAGGGTCGAGATCCGGCAGGGTTTTCTTACGTTATCCGAGCCGACAAAGAAGTTCAGGGAGTTAATCCTGCAAGGCCGGATCGTCCACGATGGCAACCCCCTGCTGACTTGGGCTTTGTCGAACGCTATAGAGATCCAAGATAGCAACGGAAACATCAAGCTCAGTAAAAAACACAAGGACGACAGTCAACGAATTGACCCCCTAGCTGCCATCATCAACGCCATGGTGAGGGCTATAGCGGTGGGAGGAGTAGACCTTGAGGCCCACATCTTAAGCGGAGAGTTCAGCTTTTAGAGGTGATATATTGCAAAATCTAATCAGAATCCTTTTGGCATTTGTCGAGGATTTTTTTATTTTCCTCGGTTTAACCCCGATTGTCGCAGCGACCTTCGCCCTCAACACCATCGCCGGAGTGTATGGGTTGGGCTTTATTCTCTTGATTATCGGCGTAATCATGGCGAGGAACCCGCCAAAAAGGAGGTGATCAAGTGTTATTCAACAGGCTTTTAAGGGTAAGAAATGAAGTTACTAGTGGTCTAACAGACCCAGCCCAGTGGTTGGTTGACCTGTTTGGCGGCGGGGTAACAACTTCGAGTGGTGAGCAGATAACTGCGGTAAACTCTCTGGAAATCGCGACGGTCTATGCGTGTGTGAATATCAAATCGAACGCGATTGCGAAGCTGCCCATGCAAGTTTTTAAAACAACACCGACCGGACGGGAGCGGGACAGAGAACACCAAGCAGCCAAGCTGCTCGAAGTCCGTCCCAACCCATTCACGACCCCCTTTACCTTCAAACACACGATTTCAGTTCACCAAAACCTGTGGGGTACGGCCTACGTTTACATGGAGAATGACCCTCGGAGTGGGAAGGTTATTGCCTTGTGGTTGTTGCCGCCGGACGCAACGCAGCCCTATAAAGACCTTGAGACAGGGCTTTACACCTATATCACGACCTTAAACAATACGACGATGCGCTTACAGGAATCGGAAGTGATTAGGCTCCCCTACTTATCCCTTGATGGAGTGCGAGGCAAGAGCCCGATTCAAGTAGCGCGGGAAACCTTGGGGGTGATGCGAGCGTCGAACAAGTTTATTGGCGGCTTTTATCGCAATGGAACGTCCACCAAAGGGATTATTGAAACGCCGACGGCTCTGGGGGCTATAGCTAAGGACGCGCTCCGAAGTGAATGGCAAAAGGCCAACGGCGGGGTGGATAACGCGGGTGGAGTGGCCATCGTGGATGGCGGGATGAAATACCAAAGCATTTCAATGCCTCTTGCCGACGCGGAGTTCATCGCCACAGGGAAGTTCAATGTCGCGGAAATTGCCAAGATCTTTAATGTTCCTCTACACAAACTGGCCGAACTCGACCGCGCGACCTTCTCCAACATCGAAAGTCAGTCCATGGACTTCATTCAGGACAGCACCGAGCCTTCTTTGATTTTGTGGGAACAAGAATTCTCCTATAAATTATTCTGCACACCACGGGACGCCGGACGGTACGTCAAATTCAACCGCAACAGCGCTCTGCGCGGCGATTCTGCGAGTCGAGCGCTGTATTACAAAGAGGTGACGGGATTGGGGGCGTATTCCATCAACGAAGTAAGAGAACTTGAAGAAATGGAAGATATCGGCCCAGAAGGTGATCAACATCGCGTCGACCTAAACCACATCAATGTAACTCTTGCCGATGAATACCAACTGGCGAAAGCGAAAAACCCTGGAAAAACGCCAACTGAATTGCAGGAGGTAGGATTGCTATGACAATTGTACAGGGAAAATTAATTAATGCTTATACTACTTTAATTCTCGCGGGAAGAAAAACTATCGAACAAGTTCCAGAAATGGTAGTCTTGCTAGACAATGAGACTGAAAGTACCATTCGCAAAGAGGTTGACATCAAGGTAGCAGAAAAAACTATCAAAGTATTGACTTAAACGCTTTAGAATTGAGGGCGTTATTTTTATGCCTGGAAGGGGTTGGGTCGTTTGAGCGAGCAAGAAATTGCCGATTTAAAAACACGAATCGCTGTGTTAGAAACTAAAGATGATGCCCAAGAGTGTCGGCTGAATTCATTGGAGATTGATATGGGAAAAAAGTTTGATCGCCTGGAGGCGAAGCTGGATGAGGTCTTAAGGGCTTCCCGCAGCAGACCGACGTGGTTGATTTCGCTCACGATTTCAGGATTAATGACACTGGCCACAGGACTCACGGTTTATTTGATTACATTCCACTAGAAGGAGGAGGGATTGAATGCTGAAACCAACAATTATCTGGAAGGGGTCGCCGAACTTCAGCAGTCCCAAAGGATATAAAATCCTTGCAATTGTTGACCATATTATGAGTGGAACGCTGGCTGGGACAGACGCGTGGTTCGCCAACCCAGCGAGCAAAGTGAGTTCTCATTTCGGAGTTGGTAAGAACGGCGAAATCAATCAATATGTTGATCTTAAAAATCCTGCATGGGCCAATGGCGGTGTCAATAAACCGAGTTGGCCCCTTCTTATTTCGGGGGTAAACCCAAATTATTATACGGTCAGCATCGAACACGAAGGAGACAGTGGCGACGTAATGCCAGAGGCGCAGTACCAAGCCACACTGGCCCTGCATCGGTGGTTAGTTGAGACATTTGGGATACCAGTGACCCGCGATAATATCATCGGCCATTACAGGATTGACTCAGTTAACAAATCTAGGTGTCCTGGAACAGGGTTCCCTTGGGATCGGTTATTTCAGGATTTGCAAGGAGGAAATGACGTGTTAAATGTAGCCGTGTTGTTATTTACGAAGGACGATTTTTGGGGAGGAGCAGATGTAGCTGCAAAGAATGACAACTGCCCTATCTTTGTAAGGCCAGCTGATCATTCCGTCCCTGCCGATTGCATGAGTGCCCAAAAAATTATCGTTGTGGGTGGACCAACAACCAAACATCCGAACGAAGTGCTGCTGAGTGGTAATGACAAATATGCGACTGCCGCAGCTGTGGCTAAGTATTTAGGGTAATGAGAAAGGGGTAATCAATTATGCAAACCATTATTTTCAGCGGATTACAGGATATCCTAACGGCTCTTGTTGGGGTGTTTGTGGCTTTTCTGGTGGCTTACGTTAAGCAGCATTTCTCCGCTATTCAAATCAGTATCGCGAGCGGAATCGCAACAGAGGCAGTTAACTTTGCCGCCCAAGCTGCCAATAAGCTCGGTTTAACTCAAGATTTGGCGAAGTACAATTCAGCGCTGACGAAAGCTAAGGAACTAGCTTCAAAAGCTGGACTTAATTTCACTGACTCACAATGGGAAACGCTTCTGGAAAGTGCTTATAAGAAAGCTAAAAACGAGTTACGACCGCTTCTTGCCCCTGCTCAACAAGTCATTTCTCTCCCCCACCCTACGCCTGTGAGCGATTCGCCGAAGGAGGTGGCAAATTAAGATGAAAGATGTGTGCGCAGAGTGTAACCGACAAGCGTACTGTATGGAACCGTGCGAGCAGTGGTTTATTGAACGCGACAAATGCCCAGTATGTCAAAACAAACTCATTCGTGTGGGTGGATGTGTAGAGTGCATCACTGGTGATTGGGCGAAATGTGGGTAATTAGACAGGTCCAACCCCATTGTTCTACGTGACCCGAGGTCACCATACCCTCCTGCTGCTATTGGCGGCGGGAGGGTTTCTTATACAGAAAATTGACTTGCTAATCTGGTGTTTCAGAGCTAACATTCGTTACTAACAACCCAGGAAGGAGTGCCGCTTCATTCATGTTGCTGCCGATAAGCTTGGCTGGGATAAAGACGTAAGTGCCCATGTATTAAGGCATTCCTTTGGCACGAACTTACTTGAAAAAGGAGCATCGGTGGTAAGCATCCAAAAGCTTCTGGGCCATGCTAATTTGACGGTGACATCTAGGTATTTGCATCAGGATATTAATAAACTCAACGCTGCCGTAAATCTTTTATAAGGGAGAAAGAAAATCATGAATAATAAACAACCGATTTATGATGCCAAGGTCAAGAAAATCCTGGAAGGGTTAAAGCTTAAGACTCGTGAGGTTGTAGCTGAAGAGCTGAAGTACAAAAGCTGGAGGAGTTTGGACGCGTATATGCGGAGGAAAAACTTCATCTACGATAGCCGGGAAGGTCAATACATCCCGGCGGCCCAGACAAAGGTTGAGAAATTAAACAGAGATCCGAAAAGCTACGCCCCGGCGAAAGTCGTCAGCATAATTACTGCTTTTGAAGAAGTGGATATAGACCCTAAGTTGGTGGCTAAACAAGAAGGATTCAGAGACCATAAAGAAATGGCCGAGTATATGAAAAACAAAGGTTTTGAGTGGAACGTCTACAAAAGCAATTATGTCAAAGTGGTGGGTAAGGTGGAAGATGAGTTGGATGTTGTAAATCTACAGGAGACCTTCGCTAAAGCGAAGGATGGGATAGAAGAGTATCTTCCCTTCCTTCGCTTTTTATATGAAAAACGGGATGATCTTTACCAGCTCGTATCTGGTGTGAAGGAAGATGGTAAAATCCCTCGGTATGCCCTACCAGGTATGGTAAGAACAAAAGCCATTTATATGAGCGATATGGTAGCCAAGCTGGCTGGAGAATTTAGCAAGGAAAAGAATGTTACCCAACGAGAGGTCATGGAGGTGGCCCTGGTGGAATACCTGCAGAAGTATGGGTTTAAGCGAGAGATTGAGGAGCTACTCAAGAATCTGTAAAAAAATTATTTCCAAAGATTGGTTTTGTGTTATATTATTAAGCTACATGATATAATGAAAATGTGAGGTGATGAAATGAAAGTACAGAATCCCCACGATAAATTCTTTAAAGAAACCTTCTCTAATGTAGAAGTAGCAAAGGACTTCATGAAGCATTATGTGCCAGAAAACATTTTGAAGGTTATTGATGTCAATACACTAGAACCACTAAAGGACAGTTTTATCAATGAAGACCTACAAGAAGTTTTTTCTGATATGCTTTTCAAAGTAAGAATAAATGAAAAGGAAGGCTATCTTTATTTCCTCTTTGAACACAAAAGCTATACCAGCAAAAATATATCTTTCCAGCTACTAAAGTATATGATCGAAATCTGGGAAGCAAAAATCAAAAAAGAAAAAACAGATGAGCTTCCCATGATCATTCCCTTGGTAATCTATCATGGGAATGACAAATGGAATATCAGGACTACACTGGGAGAAATGATTACAGGATATAAAGACCTTCCAGAAGACCTTAAGAAGTTTACCCCGGACTATGAATATTTACTTTATGACATTTCACGATATACTGATGATGAGATCAAAGGTGAAGCACAGCTAAGGATTCTGCTCACCATCTTTAGAGACATATTCACGAAAGATAATAAATGCCTGCAGGAGTCTATTCTAAGAGCGGCAGAGTATTTACGAGAATTAGATGATAGAGAAACTGGCATTGAGTATTTTGAAACATTTATGAGATATGTGTTTAGTGCGGGTAAGAATTTAACGAAAGAAGATGTCGTCGAAATAATTGAGAAGATGGAATATATTTATCCTGAAGGGAGTGAAGTGGTTATGACTATAGCAGAAAAACTTAGGCAAGAAGGAATAGAGGTAGGAGCAAAACAGAGAGCCGTCGAAGTTGCTAAAAAACTAATTGAAATAAACCTAACAATCCAACAAATTACTGAGGCCACAGGATTGCCAAAAATAGAAGTTGAAAAAATAGCACAAGAAATGAAGCATTAACAACAAAATGCTTATGAAACCTTTATGAATTATTAGCTTATAATTCATGAGCGAATGCATAATGGTCCTAATGATATCTAATGGAACTACAATGTGTAGTTAAAAAGCTCCTGAACCCTTGATTCCATGCGGGTTTGGGGGCTTTTTTATATGCCGATTTTTATGGTCTTTGGTGCTATTAACGGGACTGTTACTGTAACGATGAGTAGTGCTCCTGCAACAACACCAGTCATTGGTGATTTTGTTGTAACTAATGGTACTGCAGCTGTTACCGCAAGTGCAATTGCGGTTGACACGACAGGCAAAGTAGTAACTTTGACAGTTCCTACAATTGCTGCTAACACAACTACCGATCAATCTATAGTTTATAATGTGGCCTATAAAGGCGGAACAGCAGTAGCGGCTCCTGCGTTTACTATTGCTAAGGTTGCAGCACTTGCAATTAGTACAGTAAGTGCTCTTAACGCTTTTGCAGAAAGTGTTCCATTTGCAGAGACGAACATGGTACCAGTTAACGCGTTGGTATTTACAGCAAATGCGGATTTGAATGCGTCAACAGTAACGACTGCCAATGTTACAGTAACCAAAGACACAGGTTCTGTGGCTCAGGCCGGTGCGGTAACTTATGATACCGCTAAAAAGCAGATTACATTTACCCTTAATAACAATGGCGTATTTGCTACAAATACTAAGTTCAATGTTTCAATAACAGGAGTCACCGACACCGCGACACCTGCAAAACCTCTTACCTATACCACCAGTTTTACGACTGGTAATCAGCTAGTTGTAACAATGGACCGAGTTATAGGTACAGCTGGTAATACATCAGGGACAGCATATGAATTCGATGTTAACAAAACATTGGATGCGGCTACAGTAGCTTCCATGGGTCGAGGGATGAGGCTTATATGATGTATTCCTACTGGGTAGCCCCATCCCCTGATTTAGGGTAGCATACGCCGCCCCCATATCAAGTCTTGCTTTGGGGTCAACGGGGGTTGACAGTTAACTGAACAGCCTACTTGTAAAGCAACAAGTGGTTTAATCAACTACAGGATGCGCTCATTCTTCAACAAGCTTTGGCGTAATGGAGTGGGGTCTGATAGTTTAAAACCCCTTGGATTCTATCGAAATTATAATAAATGAAATAATTGTGGATTATCTCTTTAGCCTCCTTCAAAGACTTAACTGTTTTTAATTCATGGTTTTCCGATTTTAAAAATGAGAAGAAACTTTCAATGCAAGCATTATCTATACAGTTAGCCTTTCTCGACATACTAGGATTGATAGAATATGTACCCATTAATTCCTTCCATCTATTGGAACGGTAGGGCATTCCTCGATCTGAATGGATGATAAGCGTTTCATCAACTTTTCTAAGCTCAAGCGCATATAAGAGAGAATCCTCTACCAGCTGAATATCTTGTACCTCGGATATTTGATATCCTACTATGCAGTTGTCGTGAAGATCCATTACA
>LOEW01000214.1 GCA_001516045.1 Desulfosporosinus sp. BRH_c37 | reverse complement strand
CAAAGCGGACTGCATGTTCCCGCCGAAGAAAACAGTATTTTTTGCCTGCACAATCTAGTGTTGTGCGATATTGGCGATGGGCAGAGTATTTCGGAAAATCTATCGACTTTTTCTTCTCACATTAAAAACATTATCGAGATACTAAAGCAGGCAAATCATGAATCACTGGTCCTGCTCGACGAACTGGGCTCCGGAACTGACCCGGCCGAAGGAATGGGGCTGGCAATTGCCATCTTAGATGAGCTGAGCGCCAAAAAGTGTTTGTTTGTTGTGACAACCCATTATCCGGAAATCAAAGAATACGCGGCCAATAAGCCTGGGCTTGTCAATGCCCGCATGGCCTTCGATAAAGAGAGCCTTTTGCCGCTCTACCGACTGGAAATCGGAGAGGCTGGGGCGAGTTGCGCACTCTATATTGCGGAAAGGCTGGGTATGCTGCAGCACATGCTTATCCGCGCTCACCAAGCCGCCTATGGAAATTCAACCAAACAATACGAGGGTGCGCTAAAGCAAAATAATCCTTTACCTGCTCAAGCCGCTATAGTACCTCAGATTGTCAAACAAGAAGCACCAAAGCCCAAAGTGCAGTCTCGCAGCGAAACGTTTAATCTCGGTGACAGTGTCATTGTCTATCCTCAAAAGGAAACCGGCATTGTCTACGCACCTTCCAACGCTAAGGGCGAAATTGGCGTCCAGATTAAGGGAAAGAAAAGCCTGATAAACCATAAAAGGCTAAAATTACAGATAGCCGCCAGTGAACTCTATCCCGATGATTATGACTTCTCCATCATCTTTGACAGTGTAGCAAACCGAAAAGCCCGCCATCAGTTGGACAAAGGGCACTATGAGGGGAACGTGATAGTTAATGAGTGGGATGGAAAATGAAGAAAAGATGACTAATCACGGCCAATCTCACAAATACTCAATAAATTTCTAAAGTTTACTCAGAAAATGTACCCAACGGTTATCCACTACTAGGGATAAGCTTAATTTGCGAAAGCCTGGATAAAAGGTGCGAATATCAATAATGATATTCTATTTATTGAAGTTAATAACTTCATTAGTTCCATTTATAAAGATTTTTGAAACGCTTGGAATTGTATGTGCAATAACTTTTCCTTTTCTAATCGAATACTCGATAGGTGCCATTCTTCTTAATATATCAAACTCATCTTTTCCTGAAACAATTATTAAGTTAGCGGTATTACCAACCTCTAAGCCATAGTCTTTTGTTATATTTAAAGCACTTGCCGAGTTTGTTGTGATCAAATCAAATGACTTTTTTACCTGTTCGTACCCTAGCATTTGACAAACATGTAAGCCCATATTTAAAACGTTCAACATATTTCCCGTACCTAGTGAATAGAAGGGATCAAAAATATCATCGGTTCCAAAACAGACATTAATACCTGAATCCAGTAATTCCTTTACCCTCGTTATTCCTCGTCTTTTTGGAAAAGTATCAAACCTCCCTTGCAAATTGATATTTACCAATGGATTTGCGATTATACTGATATCCGAAATTGAAAGAAGTCTGAAAAGTTTTGAAGTATAGGCGTTATTATACGAATGCATAGCAGTGGCGTGACTTGCAGACACAAATTTGCCGTAATTGTTTTTATGAGCTTCAGCGGCCACCACTTCAATGAATCTTGATTGTTCGTCATCTATCTCATCACAATGAAAATCTAACATTTTATCATATTTGATAGCAATTTCAAATGATTTTTTTACAGATTCAACTCCATCTTCTCTTGTAAACTCAAAATGAGGTATACCACCTACAGCATCAGCCCCAAGTTCAATTGCTTTTATGATCAAATTTTCTGTACCATTAAAAGATACAATACCTTCTTGTGGAAATGCAACTATTTGAATTTCTAAGTAGTTTGACATTTCTTCTTTAACTTCCAGAATTGCTTCAAGTGCTGTTAACTTGTGATCTGTTATATCAATATGCGTCCTAACAAATTGTACACCTTGTGCGATTTGCCACTTCATTGCAGTAATCGCACGTTCTTTAACGTCTTTCTTAGTCAGCGATTTTTTTCTATCGAGCCAAATCCCAATACCCTCAAATAACGTTCCACTGGTATTCCATCTTGGTTCACCTGCAGTCAGCAGAGTATCATAATGAATATGTGGTTCAACATAAGGGGGCATAGCAAGGTTACCCTCACCATCAATCACGTCGTTATCATCATATATTTCGTCAGCTTTAAATTTTTCAATTTTAGAAATAATATGATCTACTATATGAATCGTAAATAAACCAGTGTTGTTTCTTAGAGAAATGTTTTTAATTATCATAAGGTTTAAGCTCCTTTTTTGCCATTTTTTAACCTAGGTTTATCCAAATCGTAAGACTCCCACTTCTATAAGTGGGAGTCTTACACCTTATTCTGCTTCGGTGACGAAAGCCTCCAGTGACGATAGTGTCCGGTGGACAGTATCGCCGATAGCGCACGGCTATCAACGAATACTAAGCGCTGAGGATTAGTATCGCCGAGCCGCCTCTCCCCATAGGAATACTTAGCGGCGAAGGAGGTAGAGTCCATCCTACGGCGCGAAAGTATTCGTCTATGGAGCTGCGCCTTCGGCGTAAGTCTCCACTGGAGACTTACGTCACCGAAGACTCGATGTTCAACTTTAGTTGAACGAGTTCACTGGAAATTCCAATAATTAGAGAATCCTTTCGCCCAATGGGTTCTGATTGACAAATCTCTCAGCTGGTTTATCACTATTTGCATGAACATCCCACTCTACACTGGATAATGACATTAGATGTCTCCACTTCCTGCGAATGCATCAATATAATATAGCTTAAAGTTTTGGTTCTTGATAGATCGCACAAAGAAACTCAGATATTCCCCAATACGTCTAATTTTAGTAGAGTCAAAAGATATTCCTCAAAATGTTTAAGGTTTATTTCGAATTCAGCTCGGCCATAGCCCATACGGAAATACTGACCGTCAAAAGCATAAATATCAGAAGCAAGTAATAAAACGCCTGCTTCATCTACTAATTTATCAACAAATGCTCCTATTGGCATCTTTATATTCATTTTATGAAATCCTATTGGACCGGCTGTTGGTCTGTTGTATACAAAAAGAGAAGAGAATTTATTGAAAAACGCATCCGCAATCTCAAGATTTTTTTCTATTAATGCAAGGTTCTTATTCAAAATTTCGTCACTGTGCTTTAACGCCACAATTGACAAAAACTCTGCAGTGCTACTGCTACATATGCTAGTATAGTGCTTCATTTTTATCATTTTCTCAAGGATTTCCTCATCCTTAGTGGCAATCCAACCAATTCTAAGCCCTGCTAAACCATATGCTTTAGACATAACACCTAAAGACACGCTTTTTTCGTAAACATCTGCAAACCATGGTCGCTTGATCTTATCAAGTTCAAGCCCTTTATAAACTTCATCACAGAAAACATATACATTATGTTTTCGTGCCATTTCTGCAATTTCTTTGATTTCATCTTCAGTAAAAATAAATCCTGTTGGATTGTTCGGATTGTTTAAACATATAAGTTTGGTATTTGGTTTAATTTGTGCTTCTAACTCATGAAGATCCGTAAACCAACCATTCTCGCCTTGCTTGATGTTCCACTTTGTAACTTCACATCCAATAGAATTGGCAACCTCATAAAGTGATTGATAAACAGGAAATTGACTGATCACATGGTCTTCTTTATTCAGGAAAACATTCATGAAGTTGAAAATGGGCTCTTGAGCACCGATGTGTACAATAATATTTTCTTTGTCCATGCTTGAATACAGCTTTGAAATTTGATATCTGAGATCTGGGTTTCCAGCAACTTCTGTATAGCCCAGCCAACTATGTAATAGATCATCTGTTGCTCCTGGCTCAAAAGCCAAAAGTTCTTTAACTGTCATAGATTCACAGTCAGACTGTGTGAGTAAATAGGGTGCAGTAAATTCATGTTTACCAAAGAATACTTCTAATTCGAAATCGTTTAATTTTATAACTGTTCACTCCTTTATTCTTGAATAAGTACGTTGATGATTAGATATCAATGTAATAGCTAATCCACGATTCACCATCTGTTTCTTCCCATACCGTTTTTAAAAAATAGATCCAATCACCATACATCTCGGGCCCATCTCATCTTGGCATAATTCAAGTTCCCCTGTAAAGTTGCTACAAGACAATTTTTCCATCAACTTCCTTAAGTCTACCGCATTCCATTAAGTACAAACAAGCTCTTTCCATAGACTGAGTAATCTTTACACCTGTACGGTGAAATCCAAGGTGGAGTATTGATGTCGGTTCTGTCTGTTACGGTGGATCTCAACTAAATATAGTTGCAAAAGGCGTTCAGCAAATTTCGAAGCATTCATGGCGTTAGAGTTGTATAAAGACGGTCTGCAAGGCGTAGGGAAACAGGCACATCCCTGGTAGGGAAGTGCCTGTTTAAGTAGCGTCTATTAATGAAGCTTTGGTTTAGTTGTTAGGTTCCCATTTACATCGTACTGGAGAAATAATCATATTTTCCTTTTTCAATTCTTTAAATGCTTTATCTATTTCTTTACGGTCCAGTCCAGTAATCTTCTCAATTTCTCCCGCACTCACAGGTTTTCCTGCTTCTTTCATTGCCTTCATCACATCTTCTAAAATACTCATTATTAATTCATCCTTTCATTATTTATATACATTATAACCCGGATTATACACAAATAGAATTCATTGACTTGCAAATTCATAAGCCTTTTTTCATTAGTTTCAATCCTAATCGGTGCTGAGCCATAATGGCTCTAAAAGTCGGTACTTAGCAATAGCTGCCTCCGTTGCCATCATAGCTCGGTCTAAATCTATCAATTGAGTAGGATTACTGGGATAAAAATTTCTTTGCCCTAAACATGGAAATATTGAAAGACTGCCATGGTTTCACTTTTTCCAGGGCTTGCTTTTTATTTGTTAGCCCTTCCTCCAGTTTGTTGGCCAACACCTGATCAGGTGTGCTTTTCTCAAGCTCCACAAGCCTCGGGACAACCTCATACGAAAGTGTTGTCAAATATTGAATGTCGATAGGGTTTCCTTTGTTATAACGTTCAATGTTGTTTTTGACAATGATACTGTCTACATTAATATAATTGATCAGGGTATAGGCAACTATAGAGATAACAAGATAAGATTTGAGTAAGTGCCTAGATTTTTGCCACACTTTTCCTAAGGTGACAGCAAATAATACAAACAGATATACCATGAAAGCATGCGTTAATACTCTCAGATAGGTAAAACCGAATACCTCTTCATATAAGGACATTCTGAAATGAGCAGATAACAACATAATAAAAGTACTAACTACTAGAGCAGTGTTTAAACTTCTTACAACTTTATCAATTTTGCCGCCTGCGAATTTAATAAAATTCATATTTCCCAAAAGAATCATTAGATTGATTATGGTGATCGCAACCAGTTCGAAGAATCCTTTTCTTGCATATTGGGCGTAGGTGAAATCTTGAGGAAGACCATACCTCAGGCTGCCAAAAAGGTAGGAAAACTGAATTGCTATAAAAAAGGCGTAAAGCAAGTCAATTAATACAAGCATAGTTGTAACAGTAATCGGATCCAGAAACGCTCTGGATTTATGAAGACTATCGTTGTCTGCAACCGTCTCGTTTAATCTTGTCTTTGAACTAAACAGACTCCAAAGATAACTAAACACAAGGCAAGTAACCACTGTAACAATGATCAATCTTGCGACAAATTCGTTAATACTAATACCCTTGAAAACGTCCGGAATTTGTTCAACAAGCCGGCGAAATACATCATCAGCAGAAGCTAAGAGTGGAACGATGACAATTAGTAAAGCAATTGCAATCAGTAAACCTGTTAGTATCTTGCTCACAACTCTAAACTTGCCTGGAATTGCTCCGCGTTTAACAAACTTCGAGATTAGATAAATAGGCTTAAGGCTGTTCGCTAGGGGACGGGCAACCATACCTAGAAGTACCTCCACCAAAAATTGGGATTCAAACCACTTGAATCGGTTGTTTGAAGTCAGAAGCAATGTATGGGCAACTAAGAGAATCGGAATGACTAAGAAATTCAAAACTTCAAATATCTGATTGGAATAAATTAAATACGTAAAGGAGAGAGCAATAATCGGTATACCAAGAAGCAAATTCGTATCAATTTTTAATTGTTCACTATTCCGCATATTCCAGAATAATACGGTGTATAGTGCTATTATGTAAAGCGGATAGGACAACCCAAGGGGTTTTCCAAAGAACAAAAAATCAAACAGCAAACCAAGTATTAGAGCACAAATTAAAAGATAGCTATGCTCCTTCTTTACAAGACACTCGTTCTTGCTTGCTAATTGAACATTAATCTGATCCATCTGCGATTCCTCCAAGGTTCACGTCCGGCGTAAATTCTAAAATATCCCCCGGCTGACAGTCTAAGGCACGACAAATCGACTCCAAGGTAGAAAACCGAACGGCTTTGGCCTTATTGTTTTTTAAAATCGAAAGGTTTGCCAAAGTAATATCAATTTTTGCTGCTAATTCTGATAAGCCAATTTTTCGTTTTGCCATCACCACGTCTAAGTTAACAATTATAGCCATTTCAAGCATCCTTTCGTCATACCGTTAAATCATTTTCTTCCTTTACTTCTATAGCCTGTCGGAAAACTTCTGCCAGAACTACGGCAAAAAGTCCGGCAATGATAAATACCATAGCAATAATTGCGGTTAGAACCGAATTATAGCAAAAAATCTTGATGATATACGCTACGGCAATTACAAAAGAAGATACACCAACCCTGTTCAGACTATGGACATTATCCATCATAAAAGGGTTTCTTCTGTTGAGAGTTTTAAATATCTTCCTCATCTCGTTCACCAACACAAGGCATACAATTCCAGTTATATATAGGAAGGCAAGCAAAAAGTAATAGTTTTCAGTGCTCGTTCGATAAATAGTATTCATATACCATTTCAGCGCATATGGAAGGGCGACATAAATTCCCAACCCTCCTAGGAAAATGAAGTCCAATATCCGTTTAACAATACCCGACAAGCCTTTTTCACCTAAAATAACCATGATATACGAGTCCCCCTTTATTAGATTCTCCCTTTATACCAGTATAAAGGGAAATACACCATTTATCAATAAATGCTTATCAATAAACGATAAATATTTATTGATAAGCATTTATCTAATTTTAATAAACTTTAATTGTTAGGACGGTGCGATCACCACAGCCGAGAGACTTTGACGGGCTTTCTTCGAAAGTAGGATTAAAAAGGGAACGAGCATCCCAAGAAAGTTCCACTGCTCCATTCCCCCTATTAAAACCTTTAAACGTTGCGGTTCATATCCTTTACTGACGAGAATTTGCCAAGCTGAAAAAGCTCTAACGCCAGTACGGCAAATCAAGATAACATCTTTATCTTTGGTAATCTTAGAAATTTGATCTTCCTCCGATCCTAATGGGATATTGACAGCTTGGGGAACATGCTCCGTTGCAAACTCACTGGGCTCACGTACATCGATAATCTGATCACCTTATGGACACCAAATTGAGGATCTACTTCGAGGAGAAGATGTACATGGTCAGGAACACTTTATGCCCCAGAGTTCCCATGACAATCTCGGCGTTGTCGATGAATTCTTCCAGCTCGCTCTCTTTTTCCTCCGTAATGTTTCCGGAGGTAGGGTCGTTCCCATTCTTAACGAGATAACGCTTCGCTTCGTTCGCCAGAGCACAGAAGCGGTTTTCAAGGTAGCTGATTTCCGTCGGCCCGAAGATTTCATTTCATTCTAAACCAATGCGTCCTGAAATAGGAACACTTCTCTTTCCGGCACCCGTGAGGATGTCGTTCAACATGTTTACAAATTATATTCTCATTGATTATCGGCAGGGAAACACTTAGATGCTCATTCACCAATTTTACAGCCTCGGTCAATGATTTTCGAACGAAGTTCTTACAACAGCAAGGCCCTGTTTCGTTAGCAATAGTGTTAACTACCTGGGCCACAACTCTCATGGTCGTTGCCGTTTCCTGGTCTTTGGGACAGGACGCTCCCAGAATAACACTGAAGCAAGCGCCTATGGCAACAGCAATCCCGCATACACCTGTCAAACCACAGTATCCGCCAATAGCCTGCCTTGCCGTTCTGTTCAGCACCTCCAGAACCTGATCATCAGTTACAGTAATACTACCTTCGTTCCTAATGGCCGCGATCAAGGCCCCAGCCGCTATCCAAGCATTTTCACAGCCGAGCATAGGAACTTTGTCGTCATATCCCATAAGTGTTTCGGCAATCTCCAAAGAGTTTTTGGACTTACTATCAAGTACATAGTCTTTGACGAAGTCGAAAACCCCTGTTCCGTGGCACTCGTCACAAACATAATGACCATCAGAGCAACAGATGTTTGCTATCTCCTGTTTACCACACTGGGTACAAGTCAGTGGTTTGCCATGATCAAAGTACTCCAGTGGATTCCCGCAAATTTTACAGTGTTCGGTGTTTCCGTCTATGTGCTGACCAACACTAGATGAAGTACCTCAGCAGTCATTAGAACTAGATTGAACCACGTTATTTATCAATTCAAACATAAGGAAACTCCCCTTCTCGTTTCTAGTTCAGAAGACAAGTTGTTAGCTTTGCTTACCCCTAAAGGAGTTACTCACTAATCGTATGCAACTAAAAAACAACACCTGCGAATTGCGCGGGTGCTTTGTCTTAATATTTATAAATTTGCAGTTTTTTTCTCTAAAGCCTTAATTCTGCTCTCATAGTCGTTAAAACTATTATCAGCAGCAATAACGAATGACTTAATTATTTGTAAATCTGATTTTACTTTCTTCATATCAGATTCTAATAATTTCTGTCCATTTTCTAGTGCTTTCTGTCCTTCTTCTACTTTACCCAACCTATTTTCAATAATCCGCTGTCCCTCAGCAAGGGTTTTGAACATATCCCGAACTTCTTCAAGTATTACGCCCACCTGATTTTCATTCATAAGTTCACCAACCTTATATATGTTCTAACCTTTTTATTATACCATAAGAGCGTTTTGCAAAGGTAATAATATTTAACCTCGTTTGGACCCAAGGGCCAGAGGAGAAAACAGCAACATCAATTAATCACATGATCAAAACAATTCTGCCTTGCGTGGTGTCGACCTGCCCTGGCGGCTATACAATGATATGTCGCTCTCTAATTTTTTCTTATCAAGTTTACCCAATGATGTATAAGGTAATTGATTAACTAAGGTTATATCTTTTGGCAACTGGAATCTTGCAACTCTAGAGCGCAGCCATTCTGTAAGTTCTTCTTTTGTAATATCAGTGTTATTTATTGGAAGTACATAGGCCATTAACCGTTGCCCAAACCCTTCATCATTAATCCCAATAACTGCTACATCTTCTACTTGAGGGTGATTTATTAACACCTGCTCAATTTCAACCGGATAAACATTTTCACCGGCTGAAACAGCCATATCATCCACCCGTCCGCATAAAAAATAATACCCTTTACGATCTCGATAACCTAAATCCCTTGATTCGATCCAGGAGCAACTACTATTTCTCATTGACCATCTATTCTTAATGCACAATTGACCTACGCTGCCAATGCTTACTTCATTCTTATTTGTATCTAATATTTTTAAGCGGACACCGCCTATTCTTTTACCCACCGTTTTTGCTGAATAGATTAAATCCTGTGGTGTCGCTATGGTATTCAAACCGGCTTCTGAAGTACCATATAAATTGTACAATACTTCACCTAATGTATTAAAAATATCACGTGCCAGTTTGGGATTTAGTTCAGCACCGCCTGAAACAATACAGGTAAGGGATTTCAAATCTTCTGCATTATATTTTAACATTTTATTGACCATTAATGGTACGACAGTTACTACTTCAACGTTGTGCTCACGAATTAGACAACACGCCTTTTTTGCTTCAAATCCATTATTGATAACCACTTTTTTACCCAATGCAATAAATAATAATAACATAGCTACCCCATATCCATGATAAATCGGAGTAGCAATATAAGTAGTATTATAATTTATAAGATGGAGTCTAGTTAATACCGTTAAAAATGGATCTAAATAATTGAGTAGTGATGGTTTATGGGCTGCGGCTTTGGGATTTCCTGTCGTACCACCTGTTAGTATCACTATTTTACTCGATGAAGACCGTTGGGGGTTCAGTTTTTCATTCACACTTGTATTTAGCAAAGTATTGATTGCCAGTAAATGATTATGATAACTCAGAATCTTACCTTTACTATAAGATGACTGCTCAATTAAAGAACTAAATTCAAAATCATAGACAAGAAAGTCAAACCGATGCTGGTCGACTAAGCTATTAAACTGACTCCTGCTCATTTCCGCATTGAGCAGATAGATATCTGTTCCTAATTGAGAAACAGCAAAAATTGATTTAACTAAAGAAGCATGGTTTTTACATAAAAGCCCTACCTCTTGAGCAATTCCTTAATCTCTTCAGAATTTCTAAGGTCCGCTTGAAAAACACTTACTTTGGCTACTTTCTTTTCTATCTCTCTTTTCATTGTTAAAAGCTTTTCCTCTGTTCTGGCCACTAAAATCAAATGAATCTTCATATCTGCCAGCAGATAAGTTAATTTCTCTCCTATCCCAAAGCTCGCCCCGGTGATAAGAATTGTCTTTTCCTGAAGTTTGGACCTAAGTTTCTTTTCGTTCAAATGAACGGGTGGAAACAAAAAATTCCCCCAAAATATAGTTATACATAACAACTCCTTTTTGTTTTCTCTATTTCCTTTTTCGGTTATAGATTGCAGAACTAAATCCAGACGCTAATCCAAAACCTATTGTGAAAAATAAATCGTTTCTGTCTGAAGGAAACCAAAAGGTTTTTGTCATAAAAATGATCATAATTCCTATGCTACAAGCTAATGCGATCTCAAATTCTTTTCCCTTCGGCATCAAATATCTAAATCTCCGCCCCAACAAGAAAGCCAGTAAATAACTGATTATCAAAATAGTAAAAAGTAAGCTAAACGACAATTTCTCTTCCTCCCTTGATTTGAGCCTGATAACAAACTTTTAGAAGATTTCTTTCTGTATTATAAGTGGGTTGTTTTCTGTAAACGCCGTAAAAAAATGCTGCTTGTGTTGTTTGGCAAGACAAACTAAGCGCCGGCATATACCAGCGCATCGTATCTTACTTGTTATTTTCAATTTGAAGCAAGGTCTTATTAAATGTAAGCATTTTCCCTTCTCCTTCAAAGCTTCATATCACTAGAAATATCGTTTGAGATTTTGGGTCATCCATGCGTGTTTACTGAAGCATTAACTTGCGACGAATGTTCAGAACGTTTCCTCCACATTTTATTAAACAAAAAAGGCGTAAAAACAGTTATCCAGATGCCGATAAGAAAATATCGAATATAATCGGCAGGGAGTGAATCCCCTAGAATTTTTTTAATAAGAAATTTTATTAAGAGCAATACCGACATGCCTATGAGAAAGTTAAGTAACCTTTGCCAGCTGAAACCTCTTACTTCATATTTAATATAGAGGGAATCAAGAATATAGCCTAGCATTAAGCCAGTGAAAGTTCCGGCGATTTTATAATAGTCATTAGTCTGGATAAAAACCATACCCAGGAGCATTGGTACTCCAACAATTAGAAACGCTGCCTTTCTGCCGGTACGCTCAACATAATCAAATAATTTATTCGCTACAAAGATCCAAACAATACCTACCAAAGCCCCACCCGCCACGTCCATTAGGGTATGCACGCCTAGGTAAAGTCTAGACCAAGCCATACTAAGAATTAAAATAGCTCCTACAGTATAAATCCATTTCTTGCGAAAGCATGACATAACTACTGAACTTAGGGATGCTATGCTCTGAGTATGCCCGCTGGGAAAGGAAGATCCGGTAGCTGTTTCAGGTCTCAATGGTATAATGCTTTTGTCCAATTCGAAAGGCCTTGGAATATGAAATAGCTCCTTTAAGGAAAAATTCAAGATCCAGGAAGTAATGTAGGCTAATCCTATTCGATAGCCCGCTTTCTTATTAACACACCAAAGTACCAAGCATATAACGGCTATAGCAAAATATTCCTCACCTAAAACAGTGAGCCCGATAAACAAGCTATCAAAGAAAGGATTGCGCATTAATTGGATCTTCTCAAGCATTTCTAGCAAGTACCCCACTCAAATTACCTACCGTTTAAATAAAATATAGTTCAATAATTCCACATCATTCCTTCATTTCCTTTTCAAATAGAAATCAACATCAGAAAAATTTGGTGATCACTTGACTGACTTTGACAACGAATGAGGTTCTTGGCAATGAGTTTCTCGTATTCTTTACCTAATTTATGCACGGATATTTTGATCTTTAGAACTTGCACAAAAATTAACTATGCAAATTCTCATTCGCCTTCTAAAACCAATTGAACCATGGTATAATTTTACAAAGAGGGTGCTTTATTTGGAAGAAAAACCATTAGAATTCGAGTTTGAACGTTGGGAACGTATTGATAGTGTAATTTACGATATGACACCACCTCCCTCATCTCAACACCAAGCTACTGTCGGAAATTTATATGGTGAGTTTTATACTTATCTAAAGGGTAAACAGTGCAAGGCCTTTCCAGCACCTTTTGGTGTATGGTTGGATGATGAAAATGACAACTATGTTGAACCTGATATAACGGTGATATGTGATCAATCAAAGATTCACCCGAAAGGCTGTGTCGGTGTTCCAGACCTTGTGGTTGAAGTCTTGAGTCCGTCAACAGCGTTAAAAGACAAACGAGTCAAATTAAGACGATACCGGTTGTCAGGAGTTCGAGAATACTGGATAGTAGATCCATTGAATAAGATTGTGGAAGTTTATGATTTTTCCGAGAATGTATTTACTGAACCAGCAGTGTACGGGAAAGACGAAACAATAAACGATGGGATATTGAATAACCTAGCAATTGACTTACGCAACATATTTGACTAAAACGAAGACTGTCAAAAGGCTGGAAGCATTTTTTTGCTCCAGCCTTTTGCATTAAGCACCTTTAGCCTTATCTCTTCAGAATAACCCTACCTCAGAGCACCTTGTTGAGGTGTTGAGCTGACTATAAAAAGATACTGCGACACTGTTCATCAAACTCGGAATGTATCTTCCCCGCCGCAATATTCTAAACCGACCTCGAAACGCTTAAATGACTTACTTCTTCACTACTTTCGTAACACTTTTGACACAACTAAAGCTTAGAATTTAGCCAGACACAAATCACAAATAGAATTCAACAAGGGTCATAGAACACCCCTACCGAATGGAAAGTTTAAAGCCGATAACCACAGAGGACATTGATTAGTTGGAGACTGAGAAGATTGAATTCAAACTAAAGGAGTTGCTAATGTGAAGAGAAATCAGATGATCAAGTTTTTGAGATGGGGTCTAATGGCCATATTTGTTGTGCTTATAAGCATTGCGGCCTATCTTCATCAAGTATTAGGAGGAAACAAGGCACCCTCAATCCATGCACTCTGTCCCTTCGGAGGTCTTGAGAGCCTCTATCAGGTCTTCACAACCGGAACCTTCATCAGCAAAATATTTGCAGGAACCCTGACGTTGTTTATCATCACGCTAATTATTGCAATTCTCTTCAGACGAAGTTTTTGCGGCTTGATTTGTCCCTTTGGTGCTATTCAGGAGTTCTTTGCCAAAGTGGGCCATAAACTCTTCAAGAGAAAATTGATAATGCCGATTTCTATCGATAAGCCTTTAAGATATCTCAAATACCTAGTGCTTGTGGTTACTGTTTTTTATGCTTGGAAGACAGCAGGCTTATGGATGGCACCTTACGATCCATGGTCCGCTTATGCGCATCTTCCTGAAGGATTGGAAAGTGTGTGGAAGGAATCGGCAATAGGGTTAATAATCCTGCTTATTACTGTCCTTGGTTCCTTGCTCTATGACCGGTTTTTTTGCAAATATCTTTGTCCAATGGGGGCATTTTACGGAATTATAGGCAAAATAAGTCCTTTTAAAGTAGTACGGAACGAAAATGAATGTATTGACTGTGGACTATGCACCAAGAGTTGTCCGATGAATATTGATGTCCAGCACAGTTTGAAGGTTACGACGGCAGAGTGTCTGAATTGTCAAACCTGTGTTCTGAATTGTCCCAAAGCAGGCGCTCTAGATCAACAGATTGGCAATAAGATACTAAAGCCCATGACAGTAATCCTTCTGGTGGTAGTGGTGTTCTTTGGTTCAATATTAGCTTCACAAGCTTCGGGGATATATCAACTTACTCCAGCACCACTAAAAACGGGAGAGTCCATTAATTATGACGATGTCAAAGGTTTTATGAGTATTAAGGAAGCTGCCGAATCAACCAAAACAGATCTCAAAGAGTTTTATGTTAAATTCAAAATTCCTGAAAACGTTCCTGCAGAAACAAAGATGAAAGAAATATCCAAAGTCGCTGAAGGGTATGATTTTGATCAAGCTAAAGCATCACTTAAAACTCAATAACCTACATTTCCTTATATAACCCTCCCATTATAACTAATTGATCACAGGAACAGGGGGGGCTTTATGAAATGCGCTGGTGTGAGAATTTCTTCTTTCTCGACCAGCGCATTTCATATTATTTGGCTACTGTTCGATTATGGGAATCCATTACGACCTCCCAGCGATGCCAAGACCATACGGGTACGAAAGGAAAAATATTACTCACCGCCGGACCTTTCTCTGATACAAGTGAAAAGATAGCCGCATATGTATTGATAGAATGTTCAACCCGGGAAGAAGCAATTGAGGCGGCAGCTCAACACCCGATGGCAAAGACTGCAACAATTGAGGTGAGACCTATCTGGGAAGATTTGGCCAATTTTTCAAATTTAGGCTGGTAATACTTCACAAAAACCTTCCGCTAACATATAATAACATCGTGTGTGTTTAGTTTTACGAACACTTTACAAACTTATAATATAGGTTTAACACTTTTTTGATAGAATGAGTAAAACATTTAGCAAATTAAGGAGGTTCTTATGTATTGGTATTTCCGTTCTGAATTAGCAAAGTTAGGTCAGGAAATTGAGCAACTATGGGCACCAGAACTGCGTGGTGCTAGTGATGAGGCAACATTTATTGCCACCAAAGGAAAAGTCTTGGATATTCTAAACGAAATGTACGGTGAAAAATCCAGAGAGTTCCGAGTGGTCAGACTGACCAATTCACCCGCCACTGTCGTTAAAGTAGTAAATCATGTCATGCGCAGATCTGACCTGAACTTACCCAGTTCTAAGGTTGTCAACCTATAATTATACGACCTACAATAGAAACAGGCTTAAAACAAGATGAGAGGAAAATCACCTCTCATCTTGTTTTAAGCCAATCATACTTTTGCGCAAGTTTTCCATACCAAGCTGCAATTAATTATTACATAATAATTTGAAGCCAGATGCTTATGAATAGGTGCGAAAAAAAAATCAACCGTTCGGTTGATTTAGCAGGTTGATTCAATTGGTTCTCTAGGATCAAAGAAGTGTCCATCTTAGGCATTGTTTAAGTCGGGCTCCAGTTTGATCTTTGCAGTTGGATTATCTTCGACCTCAATTCTTGCATCTCCAATAACAAGACTGACGAAGATCCCAACAAACACAATACCCATTGCTACTATAAAAACGTAATGCAGAGAGTTGGCTAAGGCTAATTTCAGCGGAGGCATCATGATCTGTTGAAGTGATTGAGGAATGCTATTTTGAGCATCAGGACTAAGCAGAATGTTAAATAACCCTTGTGGGTCTGTTTCAGCCTTAGCAAGCATACCCGCAAAAGGTCCTGCTTGTATGCCTGGAATCTTCTGAACAGCTGGAATAAAGTTACTTTTTAAAGAAATTGCCGAGTAATGATTCATAACAACTCCGAGAATTGTCATCCCAAGGGTGCTTCCAATACTACGAAAAAATTGAGTTGCCGCGGTAACAACCCCTCTCTCTGAGGGAGGAAATACGCTTTGTACTGCGATTGTCAGCGTGGGCATTACTAAGCCCATTCCTAATCCTAAGACAATAATGTTGATCATTGCCGTTGATTGGCTCGTGCTAACATTCATAGTACTCATCATAAAGAACCCAATTGCCATAAAGGCCATTCCAACGGCGATCTGGATGCGGAACTGGATTCTCGTTACAAGTTTCCCCCCCAAAATGCTGGTTATCATCATGGCCGCCATCATTGGAATCATAGTATTACCCGAGGATGTTGCACTGACTCCTAAAACACCTTGGAGATACAGTGGTAAGAACATAATCGCTCCAAACATACCAAAGCCCATGAGAAAACCAACAATATTTACCGCCGTAAACACTCTATTTTCAAATAGGTGCAAACTTAAAATCGGATCAGTAGCTTTTTTCTCAACTAACACAAAGGAAGCAAAGAAGATAAGCGCTGTTGAAAAGAGGGTCAGGATTTGCCAAGAACCCCATGGATAGTCTCTACCGCCAAGACTTAAGCCTAGTAATAACGGGACGACTCCGAGAATGAGCGTCGCAACTCCCGCATAATCAATGGCGATGGCCTTCACTTTTACGCGTTGTTCACCGGATAAACCAACAAATATCGTGGCTGCAGCTAGTATCCCAACGGGGATGTTTATATAAAATACCCAGCGCCAAGACGAATGGTCGACAATCCAGCCACCGATCGTTGGACCGCTAGTTTTCCTGCAATAGGTACAACCGTCGTCGAGCTTAACATATAGGCCGTTGTTACCCACACAAAAATATCTAACCCATGCAAATCTGAAACTACTCGGGGCATAGCGGTCCCCACAATGGTCTGATCCAAACTGGCAAAAAACATCCCTAAGAGTAACCCCGTGATTAAAACATTCCGTTTTTGATCCGTCTCCATTACTTCTTCCTGCTTTCCTTGAAATAGTCTAAGGCTTTCGAAAATAGCCGGATAAATTCCTTGCTATCACTCTCTCCTAGAAAAGTTACTAGGCCTTCAATAAATTGAACTCGTTCAGCATAAAGCTGCTTGATGATTTTGCTACTTTTGTCCGTTGCCCGGACTAATACGATGCGTCGATCATTTGGGTCTGCTAATCGTTCAATAAATCCACTCTTTTCTAAAGAATTAATTGTGTGGGTAACACCACTGAGAGTAATCTCGAGCTTGTCGCTAATCTCAGTGACACTCATTCCTAATGAAGGATCGCCACAATGCTCTATCAGCATGTGAAGCAATAAAAATTCACTGGGTTTGATCCCAAGCTTTGTAAATGGTTGTTGTCCACTTGAACGTTTAAATTGGGAGAAGATTCGCAGCAAATCTTGCGCTAGTTCTTGAGAAAAATTATTCATTTGTTTTACCACCTCAATAGTTTACTTGCTCAAGTATAGGGCATTTTAATTATAATTTCATTAGTAATCTTCTGGAAAAAATACCACTCCAACGCATTCACTTCCTCTGCAAAGGCGATCATATTGGGATGCGTCCAGTTTATTGACGCCGTTCATGTCAAACTCGATTGTGTTACTGCAAACGACATGCTCGGCGCCGCCCTTCAGAGTGAAAAGGGTATAGGTTTCTAGTATTCGAAAACATCAACTGGAACATCAATAGCTGAGGTATCACCATCTATTACTATTTCCGCAACTGCCCATACATTGGGAACTACATTGCGTACGTAGTACTTGGCTGTGGCTACTTTCCCAGTATAGAACTTATAATCAAAGTGATCTGGTCCTACTTCTTTGGCTTTCTTATCTGCCAAGACCGCTTGGTCGAGGATCTGCCGACCACAAAACAACTGAGCAGTAGCAGTCAGGACACGGTAGGAATAGAGGGGAATCATGCTCATATTGGTCTTAGTATATCCCGCCAGAGCCTTAAGCATCTCTTTGTAAGCCTCAAGTGCCTTGCCCAAGTTAGCAAATTCCTTGCTTAAGGGTTCATTGGTCTTGTTTGCTTCATAGAAATCGACCATTTCCTGTACCCAAGCGCTAAATACTGAGCCGCCCTTCATATTCATCTTGCGGCCAACCAGATCCATGGACTGGATGAAGTTGGTACCTTCCCAAATTGAGTAGATCTTCATGTCGCGAGCGATTTGGCCTACAGGATACTCTTCGCAGTAGCCATAACCGCCATAAGATTGAATAGCTTCACCAATCAACCACCAGCCTTCTTCAGACGGATAGGCCTTACAAAGTGGGGTTGTTATTTCAATTAGGTCGTTGGCCGCTTGTCTTACTGCTGGATCGGGATCACGATGTCTCTGGTCAAAAGCCAGATAAACCCTATACATCATGGCACGGATGGCTTCAATGTGAGCTTTGCCCATCATCAGAGTACGCTTAGTATTTTCATGGTTAATAATGGCTACCCGGCCAGCCTTAGGATTGGTAAGCAGGCGACCCTGAACTCTTTCTTTGGCATTATCGCGGGCATTAGCAAAGGCGTTAATAATACAAGACAGAGCCATATGGCCGGTTTCCATACGAGCCAGATTCATCATTTGGAACATCTGAGCCATACCTTCGCCCTTACCTTCGTTTCCGCGTGGGTCTACTCCCAGTAACCAACCGCGACAATTACCGTTTTCCCCGGCAGATAAAGCGGCAGTGACGGAACCGTGTTGGCCCAACTTATGTTCTATCCCAGTGTTCTCGAAATCGTTGTCTTCAAAGCTACCATCTTCGTTGACCCATAGCTTAGGAACTACGAACAGAGAGATGCCGCCAGTGCCCGGCTTAGCACCTTCAACACGAGCCAAGTAAAGGTGAATTATATTCTCTGTAAAATCATTATTCCCGCCCGTAATAAATATCTTATTGCCTTTGATCTTAAAAATTCGCGGATCTTCGGTCGGATAAGCCTTTGATAGAATATCACCGACATCGGACCCGGCGCCGGGCTCGGTAAGACACATAGTTCCAGACCAGGTTCCATTCATCATCTTCGGAAGAAACATGGCTTTTAATTTATCATCACCAAAGCTTTGTATCAAATTGGCAGCTCCAGTAGTCAACAAAATATAGGGCATAAAGGTAGGATTAGCTGCACAAATCAGTTCCCAAACGGCGGCATTCAACATTTCCGGTAATACCATGGCATCGGGTGAATTATCGATATTGCTGGTACCCCAGCCCTCTTCCTGCAACTTGTGGAAAAGAGGACCAAAGCTCGGGGGGGTAGTTACCTTGCCGTGAGCAAACGTAGCTGGATTGGTCTCGTTTTCGTCGTTGGTCGGCTCAATTACTGTCTTACACATTTTTAAAACGGGCAATAGGACTGATTTAATGTCATCTTTCGAATAATAGTCAGCAAACTGCGGGTAGTTGAAAACTCCCTCAGTCGGAAGCCATTCTTGAATAATGAATTCGAAATCTCGAATATTTTTAACTGCAAAATTAGAAGCCATGTTGACATCTCCTCCAGTATAATTTTTATTAATTGTGCATTTATTTTCATAAAGATAGCTGATAGAAAATGAAAACTATCACCCACATAGAACTTATTTAAGAACCGACATAAAGTTTATTAAGAAAAATTCTATATCTTTCGAGTCCAGAGGGAAGCCATAGCTGCCCCGCCGCCTACACAAAGGGAAGCTCCTCCCGTCGTCTTCCCAGTTCTTTCTAGTTCATAGTAGAGGCTGACAATGATACGCAGTCCAGTAGCACCCACGGGATGTCCTAGACCAATTCCTGAACCATTGGTGTTAATATTGCCGTCTTGTTCCAAGGTACCTATATTCAAAGTGATACCTGCTTCGTCTTTGATCTTCCTGCCAACGCCAATGACTTGAGCTGCAAAGGCTTCGTTGATTTCCCAGTAATCAACGTCTTCATACTTCATTCCGGCCTCTTTCAAACATCTGGGTATAGCAACTGCGGGGCCTAAGCCCATAACACGAGCTTCTACCCCTGCATCACAAACATTTACAAGTTTCATCAGAGGTTTAAGGTCGAGTTCTTGAGCTTTTTTCTTAGTCATCAAAACTACAGCAGCCGCAGCGTCATTAAGACCGGAAGCATTGCCAGCAGTTACAACTCCGTCTTTCTTAAATGCTGGTTTCAGTTTAGCCATAGATTCTAGGCTTGCTCCCCGAATCGGATGTTCATCCTGCTTGAACACGTATTCTTTCTTCCCCTTTTTGACTGGAACAGGAACAATCTCTCTCTCAAAACGACCTTCGTCAGTAGCCCTTATTGCCCTCTGATGGCTAAGAAGTGCTAGCCCATCACATTCTTCTCTGGTAATTCCATACTGTTCAGCTATATTTTCAGCAGTTCCTCCCATGTGAGAACCGGCCAGTTGGCAGACCAGTCCATCGGCAAGCATGGCGTCCTGAAGTTTGACATCGCCCATCCTTGCCCCCCATCTGGTAGTCGTAGAGATGTAAGGGATATTACTCATGCTTTCTGTACCAGTTACTAGTGCGATATCGTATTTGCCTAGTTGCAGTTTCATGGCAGCAATTTCTAAAGCTCTCATACCTGATGCGCAGTTCTGGTTGACCATACAGGCACTAGATTTGGGATCCATACCTATTTCCATAGCGACAATACGAGGTGGCAAAGAGCCATTACCATGACCTAAACACATTCCGCCCACGATTTCATCGACCTGTTTCGGGTCAATTCCCGCCCTCTTAATAGCTTCATTAGCAACAATCTTGGTCAATTCATTGGCCGGTACTGGTTGGAGCGAGCCTCCATAAGCACCAATAGCTGTTCGACAAGCGCTTACTATTACAACTTCATTAAGTTCCATTGCCATAATTAAATTTCCCCTTTATAAATTCTCTTTTACACCCAGAATTACGGTAATCTACTTCTTAGGAAATCTTGTTGCTTCTTACCCAAATTTTATTGGCTTCCGCTTCTTTGATCAGCTCATCACGCAAATCAGGATGAGCAATATTTATCAAGGCTTCGGCTCTTTCCCACGTACTCTTTGCCTTAAGCATAGCTATACCGTATTCAGTAACCACATAATAATTCACACTCCTTGGAATGGTAACAATCGCCCCTGGAGTCAGAATTGGCTTGATACGTGATTGGAGCTTGCCCTGATTATCAACGTAGGTAGAGGTAAGACAGATCAGGCCCTTGCCTCCCTTAGCTTTATATGACCCATGAACATAGTCTAACTGGCCACCAGTTCCAGAAATCTGCCTAATTCCTGATGACTCTGAGGCGACCTGACCATAGAGATCCACTTCTATAGCATTGTTAATGCAAATCATATTATCATTTTGACTAATTATGTTGGGGTCGTTGGTATAATCGACTGGGTAACTTGCACAAATTGGATTGTTATCCAAGAAATTATAGAGTTTATTGGTTCCCATGGCAAAGGTATAGACCATCTTACCTTTATCAAGCTGTTTACGCAGTCCGGTAATTCTTCCGGCTTGATACATATCTACAAATGAATCTACCAGCATTTCAGTATGAACACCCAAGTCTTTTAAATCTGATTGGGCTATCAATGCGCCAACTGCATTAGGCATGGCTCCGATTCCTAACTGAAGGCAGGCACCATCCTCAATTTGTCCTAGGATAGTTGCAGCGATTGTTTTATCCACATCTGAGATAGGTGTATCGGGAAGCTGAATTAGAGGTCGATTGTCGCCCTGAACAAAATAATCGATTTCGGATACATGTAAGGTCTCCCTTGCGCCACCTAGACATCTCGGTACGGAGGCATTTATTTCGGCTATGACTATTTTAGCGGCATCACAGAAGGCATGAGTAATGGAATTAGATGTTCCCAAGTTTACAAAGCCATGTTGATCGGGAGGAGAAACCTTGATCAAGGCTACGTCAACAGGTACCCAACCCCTGTCAAAGAAACTGGGACCTTCGTGATAGGTCAGCGGAATATAGTTGCACAAATTTTTATCATGTAGTTTTCTACTAGCTCCACTAAAGTGCCAGTCATTAAAAATAAAATGTTTTCTCTCCGGATCATTTATAACTGTTTGCGGTGGAAAAGGACAGGTAACCGCTCTAATGATGACCCCTGTTAATTCATCTTTTCTCTTGGCTAAAGCCGCATCCAAAACATGAGAATTCATCATGAATTCACCGTAATGAACAACATCGCCGGATTTTACAACTTTGACCGCTTCATCAGCAGAGACGAATTTGCGCTCGTACTCACTCTTATAATCCAATTCAAACCCTCCTTGAAAGTAAGTTACTTACCCATAAACCGTGGTTTTCTCTTTTCAACAAACATGTAATTGCAGTCTACTAATCAATTAGCAAAAAATATGCCAATTATTAAAATCATCAAAATATATCAAATTAATGGCTGAAAGATCATTAAAAACGCATTTCTTCAACCAAAGCGGTTAGCTAATGAAAGCGTTACTGACCTTACTATGCGACACATATTGTGTCATTCTATTAGCTTTACTAACACAGATTAGAACAGTAACCGGACCTAATTTATTAATTCTTTTCTCTAAAGAGACCTTTAGTGGATAATTGGTTCAAAATATAAGCAAGAATACATAATTTCGCGTCAATATTAAAAACCACACTGTCACAAGATGGGACAGTGTGGTCAAAGCTATAGTTGTTTAGTTGTTTAGTTGTTTAGTTGTTTAGTTGTTTAGTTGTTTAGTTGTTTTATATTAAATTATGCTTGATTAATTTCCGATATAGGGCTGTACGATGAATATCTAAGGCGCTGGCTACCTTAGCTTTATTACCTTTTGCTAGATGCATAGCATTTAAAATTATTTCCTTCTCAATAGCTAATAGCAATTCTTCTAAGTTTATCTGTCCTGTTAGACGAACATCTTCTAAGTTTATTAGCTTAAGATTTGGAGTACTGTCTACCTTAGAGTGTCTTAGTTGAAGAGGTAAATGTTCCGGTAAAATATTGATTTCATCCGAGATATTAATAGCACGTTCCAAAACGTTTTCCAACTCCCTAATATTACCGGGCCAATGGTGCTGTTTTAACAGCTCCATTGCCTCGCAGGAAACCCCCTCAACTGAAGTTGAGAGTCTTTGCTTTAACCGAATGAGCAAGTGGGAGGTGAGCAGTTCTATGTCTTCAAGCCTTTGCCTAAGTGGAGGTAACTCAATTTCGAAAACATTCAAGCGGTAAAATAGGTCCAAACGAAATTTATTCTCTAAGATCATTTCATTTAGGTCGCGGTGGGTGGCCGCGATAATACGCACATCAACACTAATAGGTTTGGTTCCCCCAACTCTTTCAATTTCCCGTTCTTGAATGGCCCGTAGAATTTTTGTTTGCATGGAAATGCCCATATCTCCAATTTCATCGAGAAACAATGTCCCGTGATTGGCCTGTTCAAACTTTCCTGGTTTGCCTCCTTTGCGCGCACCTGTGAAAGCCCCCTCGGCGTAACCAAACAACTCGGACTCAAGCAAATTTTCAGGAATTGCTGAACAGTTGATTTTTATAAAAGGCCCGTCTTTTCGGGGCCCAGCGTTATGAACAATGTTGGAAACGACTTCCTTTCCTGTTCCACTCTCGCCTGTAATCAAGACGGTTGAAGATGTTTTCGCAGCTCGCAGAATTAACTTCTTAATAACAGTAATCTTGGCACCCTTGCCAATCAAGTCATCGATCGTGGACCTTGAGTGATGAATGTTACGAAGTTCCTGTTTGTAGGAATGTAAATCTTTTTCTAATTGGATTAGCTTCTTAGCAAATTGAATTGCTATGGGTATGTCCTTAAACAACGTTTTCCCTATGGCTCCAATTACTTTACCATCCTCCATAATTGGGATACGCATAATCATAAATTCACGCTTGTTGATTTCCCAAAGATCTCCGATTCGAGCTTGACCTGTTCTTATGATGTCTGGCATCTGGGAATGTGGTGTTACTTCCAGAATATTTCTGCCAATAATCTCCTCCTGTGTTAACCCTATTGCATCGGCATAAAAATGATTTACCATGGTGACTATGCTATTCTCATCAATTACAATTAGACCTTCATAGGGATTTTCAACAATGGCCTCCAAAGTGGCCTGGAGTTTTTTTGTATGTTCAAGCTCCTCGGAGATACTCTCCAATTCGGTTATATCTTGAAAAACGGATATCGCACCAACAATTTTTCCAGCAACAATAATTGGCGTACGGTTAACGACGACGATAGTATCACCTAACTTTTCACGACACGCCAAGAGGGGTTTACCATTACAAACTACCTCAAGAAGTCGAGAGTTGGGAATTAATGAATTAATATGTTTACCAAGAAATACATCGGCCTGACAATTAAATAACTGCTCAGCTTTAGGATTCATATACTCTACTTCTCCGTGAGCATTTATGACAAGTATTCCATTGTGGGCCGATTTTAGCGCCTCACTATAAACTCCAATTAGTTCAAGCGTCTCTTGCCAAACTGCCTTAACGAAATCACTTATGTAAATAGCTCCTAAAAACCTGTTACTTTTGTCTACAACTATCGCTTTCTCGACGCCTTGTTTAAGCATATCATCAAAAAGTATTGTGGGGTTTTCATCATCTCTCACTACTAATTCAGGATACCTTGCAAGTTCCTTCGCAGCACATGAATTGTTATTATTTTGGTAAACTGCTTTAAAAACCTGATTACCTTCGAGAATTCCTATAAGCTTATGGTCTTGGTCAACAAGAACAGCTGAATCTGCCTTAATACCACAGAAAAACTGTGCGGCTTCATTTAAAGAACAGTCCTCATTTATGATAGGAAGACTTTTTGCTAAGGTTAACATATTAGTGCACTTAATAAATTGGCTTGGCAATTTGAAATTCTCCATAGGTTGTACCCCCTCAAGAGTTATTTCAATAAATCCTAAGTATTCTTTTTCATTTCACTCTCTTTCCCTCTAATTCTAGCAGAAAGAGAGGTTTGACAACAGCTTTAAGAAACTAGGAATTGATAAACTATTGAATCATCTCGCTCTTGTTCATTTAAGCTGCTGATTATTCCGGAAAAAATCTTGCCAAGGATCATTGCCGGCGATCCTCCGGAGCGCCTCCGCCATATTGACACCGTCAGGAGCCACCGTGTCCAGTTCAGCCCAGGCGAGGGGCATGGACACCCCGGCCCCTTTCCTCGCTCTCAGGGAATAGGGGGCAATGCTGGTAGCACCTCTGCCGTTGCGAATCCAGTCAATGAAGATCTTGTTGGTACGCTTGGCCTTTCTCACATTGCTCGTGTAGCGGTCTGGCCACTTCTGCTCCATCACTTCGGCAACGCGCCTGGCAAAATTATGAAACCCATCCCATGGGGCGGCAGGTTTTAAAGGGACGACCACATGGTACCCTTTGCCGCCGCTGGTCTTGAGGTACGAGTTCAGGGAAAGTTCAGCAAGAATATTTTTCACATCCCGCACACCCTCGCGCACCCTGCTCAGATCCATTCCCTCATCCGGATCCAGATCAAATACCATCAGATCAGGCTTTTCCAGCTCGTCCACACGGCTTCCCCAGATATGAAATTCCAGGGTGCCCATTTGTGCTTCAGCTATTAGCCCGGATGTATTCTCAATATAAAAGTAGTCTTCCAGTTTTCCGTCACTGGTGGAAATAGGGATGGTGACGATTCCAAGGCTTCCCGGACCGGGATGCTTCTTATAAAAGCAGGTCTGGGCTATGCCTTTGGGACAGCGGACAATGCTGAGAACCCGGTGGCTCACATAAGGAAGCATGCGCTTTGCCACCTGGTCGTAATACCGGATCACATCCCCTTTGGTGATTTCCGGGTCGGCAAAGATCACCTTGCCCGGGTTGCTGATCTTAATTCCTTCAATGATTATACCGTTGGTGTTTGCTTCCACAACTCTCACCGTTTCATTAGCGGATGATGACGAAGGCTGTACTTCCTCATCCGCTTTATTCTCATCCGCGTTTTCCTTTTTAATATCCCTGGGATTCTTATCCCTCCGCAAGCCTTTGAAGCTGGCTTGCCTTAACAGATTCTCTGCGGTCCATTCGGCAAATTTAATTTCCGCGACCAGTTCAGGTTCGAGCCAGGTGATTTTTTCCTTCGACCTGGGCTTGGGCGCGAGTTGGAAAGGGGACTCCATCCTCTGTAGACCCGCAAATTTTCCCGCCAGCTCTTTCATGTCGGCTTCGCTCAGTCCGGTGCCGGCACGTCCGGCATAGACTAATTCCCCGCCTGCATAAACGCCCAAGAGCAGGGAACTTACCCCGCTGGTTTTTCTATCGGAAAGCGTATATCCCCCGATGACAAATTCCTGCCTTTGATCGCATTTAAGTTTGATCCAGTCGCCGTTTCTTACGCCGCTATAAACAGAATTGGCTTTTTTGCCGACGATCCCTTCCATGCCTGCCTCACAGGCCGTGCGGAAACCTTCCTGGCCGTTTCCTCTCACATGTCGGCTATAGTGGAGGTTTTGGGGGGCACCCTGCAGCAAGACTTCCAGGGTTTCCTTCCTGTCAATCAGGAGGTGTCCCCTAAGGTCCGCTCCATCCAGGGCCAGGAGATCAAAGACGATATAGGTCAGGTTCATGGTCCGGGGATTTTTCAGGTAGTTCTGCAGAGCCTGAAAATCCGTCTTGCCCGCTGCATCGGTGATGGCCATTTCGCCGTCCAGAATCATTGCCCTGCCGCCGGCCCATTCTACGAGGGAAGAGGCGACATCCTTGAACCGTTCCGTGTAATCATTGCCATTCCTAGTGATAAGCCGGACGCTATTGCCTTCAATATAGGTCAGTATCCTGTAGCCGTCGTATTTCAACTCATAAAGCCAATCCTCACCCTTAGGAGGCGTATGGACCAATCGCGCCAGCTGCACACTGGTATTGCTGAAGGGGTTGCTCGTGATTTTTTCGTCTTCCCCTTCTTCAATGTCTGTCATGGTACGTCCGGTTCTGATGCTGGTGGTAAATTCAGAAATCCCGTCGGCAGTTTTGGTATACTCATCTTTTTCTTTAAGTAACAGCCAGTTTTCCTGCTTCTCGCCAGCTTTCCCTTTCAAGCGCACCAGAGCCCACTT
>LOEW01000213.1 GCA_001516045.1 Desulfosporosinus sp. BRH_c37 | reverse complement strand
CGTGGACCTTGTGGCTGCCCCTGGTATCCTGGACGTGGACCCTGTGGTTGCCCCTGGTACCCTGGACGTGGACCCTGTGGTTGCCCCTGGTATCCTGGACGTGGACCTTGTGGCTGCCCCTGGTATCCTGGGCGTGGACCTTGTGGCTGCCCCTGGTATCCTGGACGTGGACCTTGTGGCTGTCCCTGGTATCCTGGACGTGGACCTTGTGGCTGCCCCTGGTATCCTGGACGTGGACCAGGTGGCTGCCCCTGGTATCCTGGACGTGGACCTTGTGGCTGTCCCTGGTATCCTGGACGTGGACCTTGTGGCTGCCCTTCTATTCCTGATCGAGGAGCTTGCGATTGTCCTTGCATTCTCGGACGCGGACCCTGCGGCTGTCCTTGGTACCCCGGACGTGGACCAGGTGGGCGTTCTTCTATTATTGAGCGTGGCTCTTGCGGGCGTCCTTCCACCCCTTGTTGTGACTCTGGCGACCGTCCTTCTGTTTCTGGCCGGGGTAGTTTCGTCCGTCCTTCTTGTACGGATTCGGCTGTAATTGGCTTTGTTGTCTCAGTATTTGTGTGTTCAGAATGCTCCAAATTTGTCTCCTTTCCTTTCAGTTGTTTCCGTAAACGATCTGCATCTTCCTGCTCGACCGTACTTAAATGATTTTTCACATCTGTTCCAATAGCCACGAGTCTTGTAATCACTTCTTTACTACTAGAGTTCAATTCTTTTGCTAATTCATGAACACGAATACTCATTTAACCACCCCCACATAATCGTCTCCCACATTACGCTCCAAGCATCAGCTCCTTGCTAGTAAAATAGCCTTAGCAAACCCTTGATCTAAAATAAGCACTGCTGAACGCGGCGAAAGTCCTATTGATTGTCCAAGTTCCAATTTCGACCCGATTACCAACATTGGTAGCTTTAAATCACCAGCCCACTGCTTGTATTTTTTCTGAGCACCGAGAGCATCCTCAGCCATGATAAGTAGAAATCCTTTTCTTTTCTTTAACATAGCTTCAACCTGAGCATCGCCAGTAGCAATTTTACCCGCTCGACGAGCGATCCCTATTAATGAATGGATACGTGTATTCAAGTAGAAATCTTCCCTTCCAAGTGTGCAAAAACTTCAGGATCAACATCGACCTCGAAAGCCTTCCGGAATCGACGTTCCTTAACCGCAGTTTGAAAACAGCTTAAGTTAGGGCAAAGATATGCACCACGACCATTCCGTTTTCCGGTTGGGTCGAGTTCAACAGTCCCTTCCGGAGTTCTAACAATTCTCAAGAGCTCTTTCTTGGGCTTCATCTGTTGACAGCCCACACACATCCGCAACGGAACTTTTCGTGTCTTCATACCTTTACCCCTTCCCTTTCTTCTTTTTCTCCTTAACACCAATTTTTTCATCCGCGTTTAAAACCTTCACTATCACACCTGGAGCCTTTTCAGGAACTCCTTCGGTAACTTTCTGAGTAGCTTCATTTTCGGAAAACTCAGCATCATTAGTTTCATTGTTATTGTATGCATAATTTTCATTATACGCTTGATAAATTTCGCCCTCGGCATTTTCTTCATTTACCGGAGTATGCCCATTTTCAATACTTTGTCCGCTTTCCTCATATTCTTGGTAGTTATCAGTTTCAAGGAATTCATCATAATCTGTGTATTCTTCATACTCGTCGTAAGTTTCATACCCTTCTTCAGGTGCTTGAGGAATGATATTTAGTGTACCAGCTTGAGATTCACTTTTAATGTCAATCTTCCAGCCCGTGAGTTTCGCAGCTAGGCGAGCATTTTGTCCCTCTTTCCCGATCGCCAAGGAAAGTTGATAATCAGGAACAACAACAATAGCAACTTTCTCATTGAGCTTAGGATATACTCCCACAACTTTAGCCGGAGAAAGTGCATTCGCCACAAACTCTTGGGGATCTGTCGAGTAGTTTACAATATCAATCTTCTCTCCTTTTAATTCTGTGACGATGGTTTGAACACGAGCTCCCTTTGGTCCAACACACGCCCCAACAGGATCAACATTTGAATCACGTGAATAAACGGCAATTTTAGAACGTGCACCCGCTTCACGGGAAACACCCTTAATTTCAACGATGCCGTCATGAATTTCCGGAACTTCAAGTTCAAACAAGCGTTTTATCAGTCCAGGATGAGTGCGGGACAGCATAATTTGCGGTCCCTTAGTTGTCTTTTTGACCTCAACAACATACGTTTTAATACGCTCGAAGGATTGATACACCTCTCCAGGGATTTGTTCCTGGGCAGGAAGTACTGCTTCCACCTTCCCTAAATCGACAATCACACTCTTCTGTTCATATCGTTGAACAACCCCAGTCACGATATCCCCTTCACGATTAACATATTCATCATAAATCATGCCGCGCTCTGCTTCTCTAATACGCTGAACTACGACCTGCTTTGCAGTTTGAGCTGCTATTCGTCCAAACTCGCGTGGGGTTACTTCATATTCCACGATGTCTTCAAGTTGATAATTGGGATCCATTTTACGCGCTTCTTCGAATCCGACTTGAGTCCGAGCATCCTCCACGATTTCGACGACAGTTTTGCGGGCATACACTTTAAACTCACCAGTTAAACGATCAATAAGAACTCGGACATTTTGTAATGATCCGAAATTCTTTTTGTACGCGGAAATCAGTGCTGCCTCAATTGCGTCAAATAGAATCTCCGCGGAAATTCCCCGTCCTTTTTCCAACTCGTGAAGGGCCTCGATGAACTCCATATTCATTTTTCCATTTTCCTCCTCATTCTATTGTACATAAAGAATAAGCTAAAAATCCAGTGCCAAATGAGTCATTTTCACCAAGGCGCGTGGAATTGCCATACGTTTATTCTCATATTCTAAAATAATTTCATCATTTATCAAGCCGATAAGATTCCCTGAAAACTCCTTATATCCTTGGAATAAGGAAGTCGTAATGACCGTAACTAAACTTCCCTGGAAACGGATAAAGTCCTCTTCCTTTTTCAGAGGACGTTCCAGACCAGGAGACGACACCTCTAGCATGTAGGCCTGTGGAATCAGATTTTTTTGATCAAGCATTTCACCCACCATATGACTTACTTCTGAACAATCATCCATGTCCACGCCACCGACTTTATCTATATAAAGGCGCAAATACCAATGTGCACCTTCCCTTATGTACTCAACATTTACTAGTTCGAGTCCTTTTTCTCTAACAATTGGTTCTACCAGTAACCCTATCCGATGTTCCAATGCTTCATTCATGTGAACTCGCTCCTTTTAATGTGTAAAGAACGTACTCTTCATAGTTTGACGAAGATGACCCCGAGTTATACTAAAGTAACGATTTGGACAAACGAAGGAGCGGGCTAGAACCCACTCCTTACCAGCAATAACTACAAATTCTCTATACTAATATAGCATATCCATGGGACATCTGCAACCTTAGACAAAACCTTTTATTAAAAAGCTGTACTTCATAATTCTCTGATACTTGCCATTAAAGCCCCTAGTAGTCGATGAAAGCCCTTGGGATTTTGCGCCGGTACCCTATATTGTTTGTTAATCTCTATTTGCACCGCTGGAATTCCCAATTCACGTGTTATATAATTGGCAATTGTATTAGGTTCAGAAGCTGCAAAATGGTAATGGGAGATTCTGCTGAATCCGAAGCCCTGGAAGTTATGCTCAATCAATTCCAGCATCCTCGTCTTAACCAAAAGGGTTTTTCCGACATTCGTACCAAGTCCCACATCGAATTCACGCTCACGGGCTACTCCATGGATGTCTAGTACGAACTTCACTTTTTCCCTTCCGCAAATCTCGGCGATTCTTTCTTTATATATACAAGGGTTGTCAAAGTTAGGATCTCCACCATAAAGCTTTGTCGCTGCAATAGCAGGACAGCCTGTTAGTTGGTTTAATAGATATACTATAGCACCTGTGAATTGATCTGACATCTTGATCTTCTTTTGTCTATAATACCTTACAGCATGTGGGGCCGACACTAAAACCGGTAGCTTTCCGCGGGAAAACCAAAAGGGTTCTTCTTGCTTAGGGTTAACTCTCTTGTCCGTCTTGTAAAAATAGACTTTTTCTACATTCACTGCCTCCTCATTAATATGAGACCGATTGAACTCTACTAGAATATCTTCTGGTTTTTTCCCCAAAGTAATGACCCCCAGTTCTCAGATTAACTATTCCCCAGACTAAATTTTCTTCATTAATAGCACTTCGTTGCCCTTAGAGTTATAGATTACTTTGTCACAAAATAATTTCATTAATAGTATACCTCGTCCACCTTCCGCCTCCAACAGTTCATCAAACTCCTCTTTGTACATATCTTCTTTTAGTTGAACATTCACTTTGTTATTATTAAAACCAGGACCATCGTCCTTAACCCTTATTATTAGTTTACCACCCACACGCCTTGTTTTGACTCGAACTCCTCCACAGTAATAAAAACCATTATTTATCGCTTCGTTAATGGCAACCTCCAGCATGAGCGCGTGGCTTGGAGCATTCCTGTCTAGAAATTCACTAATCACTAACTGAGCATCTGCGAGGTCCCCTTCATTTATTATATCTAGCACGTTTGTTTCCTTGTTTTCCTCGAGGATCTCTATGCAAATAACGGAAAAGTCATCATTCCTTTCAGGACTTTCCGTCAGTTTCTCAAGCCAGTTCTTATAGTCTGTAAAACTCCCCTGCTTACGTAATCCATGTAATTCTATTAGATCAGATGCCCCATCGCTCATCATACAATAGATTTCCCCTGCTTTAAGCGGTATGGTCACCATTTCAATATCAGGATCATCAATAATGCCCAGATAACAACCAGATATGGGGACTAAGGAACACTCATGGGGTTTAGCAGCCAAAAACAAAGTTATACCCCCTGAGATAAGTTTAAGCTCAGCGGCTTCTAAATCAAATTCAAAGTACAGCAAGGCAATAAAAGAACCTTCATATAAATAGTGCATAATTCTCTGGTTTATAATCTGTAGATCACCCACTTCGATCTTCTCACCCGTTAGGAGCACGTTATCCAACATCATTTTAAAGGTAGCAGTTTGCAAGGCCGTCGCCACACCATGTCCACTCACATCGACAATGTATCCACACAGTTTATTTTGCCCTTCAAACCACTTGTAGTT
>LOEW01000212.1 GCA_001516045.1 Desulfosporosinus sp. BRH_c37 | reverse complement strand
AACTCGTTCAACTAAAGTTGAACATCGAGTCTTCGGTGACGAAAGCCTCCAGTGAAGGGTTTCGCCGAAGTCGCATATCCCAAAAGGTACACTGCGCGGCGAAGGATGGACTCTACCCCCACCGAAGCGGAGTACGGGGGCCCACTTCCACTTGAAGAAGTGGGAGTCTTACGATTGGATAAAAATGGTCAAACAAAAGAAGGCGGGTGTTTTAGTGCTAGGAACTATTGTTAATATAATTTCAATCGTGATTGGAGGATTAGTTGGGCTTTTATTCGGTGAAGCCTTCCCAGAAAAAATTAAGAAAACTGTCATCCAGGGAATCGGTCTTTCTGTCATTCTAATTGGAGGAAGTATGGCATTACAGACGAAGAATCCATTAATTATTATTTCAAGTCTGGTGTTGGGAGGCATAATCGGAGAATGGGTAGATATTGAGCTTCGCTTACAGCATCTTGGCAAGTGGATTGAACAAAAGTTTGTGAAGAAAGGTCAGGGTTCAGGATTTACAAAGGCATTTGTAACTACAAGTTTAATTTATTGTGTTGGAGCTATGGCCATCATGGGTTCTTTAGAGAGCGGTCTAAAAGGAAATCACAATATACTTTTCGCAAAATCAATGCTAGATGGAATAACGTCACTAATTTTTGCTTCTTCAATGGGGATCGGAGTTTTGGTATCAGCGATACCAGTATTACTATATCAAGGTTCTATAACCATGGCGGCAGGATTACTCCAAGGGGTTCTTACCTCGCAAATAATAGCTGAAATGAGTGCTACGGGGGGGCTGCTTATCTTAGGAATAGGGTTGAATATACTGGAATTAAAAGAAATGAAAGTGGGTAATCTATTACCAGCAATATTTGTCGTTGTTCCAATTACCCTTTTATTCACTAGATTTCATTTGGGCATGTAAAGAAAACTTGGCTGGCGCCCGTCGACGAAGATACTATCTTCGCACGGGTTAAATCCTCTTGCAGCACTGTCTTCTCAAGTATTAGCATAATGTCAAGCTCTGACCAAGACGATAAGCGGACGAGCTTATCGCCACACTGCAACTCATTACGCATACTCCTGCAGTGTGGATTAGGTCGAGTGTCCCTGAAGCCATGGATGGCGGGAAGGGACCGCTGGCCAAGACTTAAAATAATAAGATCCAAATCACTGAGGATATGGGAATATTGAGGAGGAAAAATAATTGAAACTATCGTGGGCACTTGAGACCATAATGCCATTACATTGGTGGGGTATAAGTGCATTGGCAATGCTTTTAGTAATCATATTTTTGGTAAATTTCATACTGTATCATCGACTCAATCGAAGAATGAAACAATTTGAAGCATCATCATTAACCTTACAAACATTTATGTCAGGACATCATCTGGATACACTTCTTCAAGAATATATTCAAAAGTTGGATTACCAAGAAAAGGAATTTAGTAAATTTGCCACAAGACTTTCCCAAGTTGAAATAAGACTTCGAGCAGGTGTTGATAGAGCGGAGTTACTCCGTTTTAGGGCATTCGAAAACGTGGGAAGTGATTTAAGCTTTGCATTTGCGCTCTTGAATCAAGAGGGCAGCGGAGTTGTACTAAGTTCAATCCATAATCGAGATGAATCTCGGGTGTACGCCAAACCGATTAAGGAAGGGATGTCCACGTATTCATTGACAAGTGAAGAAAAAGAAGTCATAGATCGAGCAATGCTTGGTGAAAAAATATAGAGGCATATATAAACTAGTCAGAAACTATAAACTATAATATATATACTACGGCAGCTGCCTTAGCTAAGGCTTGTCGCAAACCGAATTTTCTCTATATCGTATTTTTAGGTAAGAACGTGTTATGAGCATACTGATGTTCTCAGACATTCGCCAAACAAGGTTAAGGCGAGTGTTTTGTAAAACCATATATTCCATAAATCCTCCGACATTTACGATCCCAGTGATATGGGCCTCTCCAACTTCGGGAAGTTGTTTATGAACGCCGGCACCGGGTTTTAAAGGCCCATTTGCGAGTGTAATACACCCAATAGAATCCATTTTACCAAGGCAGGCATCAATAGCAATAATAAAAGGATTAACGAACGATTGCTGAATCAATCGAATGTTTTCCAATAAATTTGTAGCATGAACAGGCTCATCAAGAGTACCATAGACGTTAAGTTGAGGTAAATTTAGACGAGAAAGGTGAGTTCCAATCAAAGGTCCCAAAGCGTCACCAGTCGATCGATCGGTTCCAATACACAGAATAACTGTGGGGCGGTTTTGAGCTGATATAAATAGATCGGAAAGCCGTGTTTCTAATTTCGCTTTGGCTGAATAATCGTCGACATGAGCTTTAAGGTTTTGAGGTTCGGTAAATAAGGAAAATAAACTCACAAACTGCCCCCTAACATAAATCACATAAAATATACAAATATTTTTTCCAAATACTAGATCATTTATGCATGATATTCCTATTCTAGCCATAAGCATGATGGCGAGGAGGGGAGCATAATGCAATGGAAAACAACATTTCAAATTGCTGCTACTTACGTGGGTGCTGTCATGGGGGCAGGATTTGCCTCGGGTCAAGAAATTCAACAATTTTTTGTTCGATTCGGTCGATGGGGATTAACTGGAATCGTTGTCAGTGCGCTCCTGTTTTCTTTCCTAGGATGGGGTATATTGGATTTACAGGAACGATGGAGAATTACATCATACCCAGAGTTTTTCGATCATTTGCTTGGTCGTAAATTCGGGCAATGGGCGGATGCCCTAGTAAGTGTTCTTTTGTTTGTGGGAATGCTGGCGATGATTTCGGGTAGTGGAGCGCTCTTTTATGAATATTTCGGCTTTTCAAGGTGGTTAGGAATATTCTTGACATGTTCAGTGATTGCCCTAGCTTTGTGGTTTCGTGGAGAAGGGGTTCTATGGATCAATTCGGCGCTGATACCCATAAAATTTATTTTCTGTTTGGGAATCGCAACAGCAGCAATTTTTCTTGTAAATTCTCAAGATATAGTGGGCAGCGTGGGAGAGCCAAGCCCAATTGTAAAACATTGGGCCATCTCTGCCGTTTTATATGTCTCCTTCAATTTAACCTTGGCTATGGTAATATTTGCTTCTCTGGGTCGGGTTGTTCAACGCCCAGGTGCGCGCTTGGGCGCAGTTTTAGGTGGGTTGGCGCTTGGGGTATTTGCCTTCGTTATAGGAGCAGCATTACTTCAGTTTCCCGATAGTTTTGGTTTAGAAATTCCCATGGTCGCAGTTGCTGGAAAATTAGGAGATTGGCCCGCTTTCTTATATGTAGTAGTCTTATGGATGGCAATGATCACTGCGGCAATCGGAAATGGCTTTAGCCTTGTTATTCGAGTGGTTGATACTGGAAAGTTAAGTTATAGTAATGCAACGATACTTTTGCTACTCTTGCTTTTACCTGTAGCCGGCGTGAAGTTTTCTAAGATTGTGCAACTTGTTTATCCTTTGTTTGGATACTTAGGACTTGTGTTCTTGCCAACAATAATTTATTATTGGCGCAAATCTAGGGCATAGTATTCATGGCGCTGCTCTAATCTCAAACATCCTTGTTCGAGTCATGGTACACTAACAAGAAGGCTAATTCGGGTGAAGACAGTGTCTGCAAGAGGGCTAATTCGTGCGAAGACAGTGTCTTCGCGCGGGCGTTAGCCAAGTTTTCTTTATAAAGAATAGATAAATTTTATAGTTTACAATATAATTAGATCTGTGATAAACGTGAAATTTGATAGATTGAGATTATTAAGAATTATTCACTTCACCATAATAATTTGAGTGTTGTATATAAGCAGGTTGACAGTTACATGGATTATAAACGTGAGATTAAAGTTAAAAACGTTTTTGAAAAGAATAAGGCTCTGAACGCTAAGGAAAAGAGATAATACCAAGGATTGGTTATCAGACTATGGTATAAATTAAGTAAATAAGGGGAACAAAAATGCATGAACGGCACTATTTAGTAGGAACAGCTGGACACGTGGATCATGGCAAGACCGAGTTGATCAGGGCTCTTTCCGGTATGGAAACAGATCGCTTAAAAGAAGAGAAACAACGTGGGATTTCCATTGAACTTGGCTTCGCCCATATGATACTGCCCAGCGGACGTCAAATTGGCATCGTGGATGTTCCCGGACATGAACGGTTTGTGCGGCAAATGTTGGCGGGCGCCAGTGGCATGGATATAGTGTTACTTGTTATCGCAGCTGATGAAGGGATCATGCCTCAGACCCAAGAGCATTTGGACATACTAACCTTGCTTGATATACCGAGAGGTATAGTTGTTATTAATAAGGTGGACCTCGTGGATGAAGAGTGGCTTGACCTAATGGAAGAAGAGATACGTGAGAAATTGCAAGAAACGGCTTTTCATAAAGCGCCAATTTGCAGAGTTTCGGCTCTAGTTGGTGTAGGAATACCTAGTTTGCGTCAAACCATTGATGGGTTGCTTTCAGAAGTGGAAAGTAAGAAATCATCCGGCCCGGTACGTATGCCGATAGACCGGGTCTTTAGTATCCAGGGCTTTGGCACAGTTGTGACTGGAACACTTCACAGTGGGACAGTGAAACTGGGGCAGGAGTTGGCGATAGAACCGGGGCATATTCTAGCGAAAGTCCGCTCCCTCCAAGTTTATAAAAACAAAGTAAGTGCTGCTGAGGCAGGACAACGGGTAGCAGTTAATCTCGCAGGGGTAGATGTTGCAGAAGTGGAGCGAGGTTCAGTACTCGTTATGCCAAACGTTTTTAAGGTGGGTAAAATCTTGGACATAAAGGTCTTAAACCTTTCCTCAGCAGATAAACCATTAACACAAAGACAACGGGTCCGGTTTCACCTCGGAACTAAGGAGATCCTTGGACGAATACATCTGTTGGATCAGAATGAATTACCTCCTGGACAAGAGGGATTTGCACAAATTCTCCTGGAAGAACCGCTTATTGCATCATCAGGGGATCGTTTTGTGCTTCGCTTTTATTCCCCCACCCATACTATTGCAGGAGGAAAAGTACTCGGTATAGCGGAGTTCAAGCAGAAGCGCTTTAAAGAAAGTGTAATAGCACAGATGAGGATGAAAGACCGGGGCGATCCATTAGACCTCTTAGAAAGAGAAATGTCAGAACCACGAACAGGCTCGGATTTAACGGCACGCTTGCATATCACCTCCAGTGAACTAGAGGTAAGTTTAAAAGCTCTCGAGGATTCGGAGCGACTGGAAATTTGGTTGGAAGATGAAACAGCGCTCTATTGGGGAAAAGCATCGGCAGAGATCTGGCGATCAAAATTAATAAATATGATAAGAGCGTATGAAAGGTCAAACCCTCTGCGCATTGGAATCAGCAGAGAGGAACTAAAAACTCGCCTAGGGATTTCCTGGACACATCGTCGTTGGCAAACGATTCTAGAACAAGGCTCAGTTCGTGGGTTTTATCGCATTTCAGGAAGCAAAGTTCAAACAAACGAAGGTGCTGAAATTCCAATAGATATTTTGAAATGTTTGGAAGCTTTACGCGCCAAATGGCAAATTGCTGGACTAACTCCCCCTGACCTTACTTCAACTGCAGAAACATGTGGTATTTTAAAGTCTGAAGTTCCGGAGTATGCCCAGTACATGTGTGAAACTGGAGAATGGGTACACATTGAGCAGTTTTACTTTAGACAAAAGGACCTAGAACAAGCCAAAGAACGTTTGATCGAGTTTCTAAAAGAACATGGTGAAACAGGCGTTTCTGAGGTGCGAGAAATGTGGGGAACTTCCAGGAAGTATACAGTTCCAGTGCTTGAGTTCTTTGATAATCAGAAGATAACAAAGCGAAATGGAGATAAAAGAAAATTATATTGAGATCTAAGGAGAAAGGGGTAAAGAGAAAATGTATGTTCGCCAATTTATGACATCTCAAGTTTTTACGGTGACTCCGGACGAAACGATCGCAGATACTATGGCCCTCATGCGAGAGAAAAAGATTGACCGCCTGCCAGTGATGGAAAAGGGAAAACTAGTTGGTTTTGTGACAGATGGGGATCTTAGAGAGGTCTCTCCTTCTCCGGCAACGACTTTAAGTGTTTTTGAACTCAATTACCTCATAGCGAAAACCCCGATCCGAGAAGTAGCGGCGAAAAATGTTGTGACCTGTCACCCAGACACGCAGATTGAGGACGCCGCACTGTTAATGCGGGAACATAAAATCGGAGGATTACCAGTTCTCGAAGACGGTAAATTAGTTGGTATTATTACGGGATACGATATTTTAGATGCATTTTTAGATATCATGGGATCGCGAAGTCCCGGTGAGCGTGTAGTAATTGAGGCAAAAGATAAAATGGGTGTCTTATTGGAGATCGCTTCGACGATAAAGCAGTTTGAAGTCGATGTTACTAGTTTAGCTTTTTATCATCAAAAAGATAGTCAAATCCAGTTTCTCGTGCACCTTCAAGGTGAACAAGTGGCCGAAGTCAAAGTGTCGTTAGAGGAAAAAGGATATCGTATTAGGAAATGATATGAATTGACAATTAGGACTAGGAATATGTTTCCAACATTCCGCTGCAGGGTATCAACAGCTGAGAATAAATGAGCTATTTACAGGGCTGAAGGCATAAAGAATGAAGAAAGTTACTGATCGCAAATGCAATCAGTAACTTTCTTCATTCGTGAATTATTTAGAATTTGGAAAGTAGTGTTTGATTTAGAAGAAATGCGAAAGGGAGCGTCCGTCACTAAACCCAGACCGTTCGCTGGTCTATCCTTAGCGATGTGGATTGTCATAAGCAATTAAAACGGTTTCTTGGCCCATAGTACGGGATGAATTGAATTTGGTTTCTAAAGCTTTAACCTCTTCAATTTGGTCAGTGGTTAAATCAGAAAATAAAATTTCTGATCGATTCATTTTTGCACCTCCTTTAAACTAATTCGGGTAACTTGCATCAGAATAAAACTTTACGTGAATTGGTAAAAAATATATTTTAGGAATAGTGTGCACTATTTTAAGAAATCTATACCTTAGAGACATAAACAAAAGGTTGAAAGAATCGCTTCCATAATAACAATGGATGTGTTAATATTATTTAGTCTATGGGGATGGATGGTGGCTGGTGCTGCTCCCGGACTTCAAATCCGCGTGTCGGGACGCAGAACGTTCCGAGGTGTGTTCGATTCGCACGCATCCCCGCCATAATCGAAGTTCGAAGCTTGTGGTTCGAAGTACGAGGTATGAGGTACTTAATTCGAGGTACGAATACCAATTATCGTTCGTCGAATATCGAAAATGAGGCAGCGAAAGCTGTCTTTTTGATTTCTATGGTTGACGGATTGATTTAGCAGCAGGATTTTTAAAGGCTTAAATCGAATATGACTCAATAATAAGGACTGAGTAGTTAAGAAGAAGGCTTACTAAGTTATCCAAATCGTAAGACTCCCACTTCTACAAGTGGAAGTGATACACCTTATTCTGCTTCGGTGGGGGTAGAGTCCATCCTTCGCCGCGCAGTGTACCTTTTGGGATATGCGGCTTCGGCGAAACCCTTCACTGGAGGCTTTAGTCACCGAAGACTCGATGTTCAACTTTAGTTGAACGAGTTCACTAAATAAGGGAGGACTACATGAATCTTATTGATATCCTTATACTAGGCTTTATTTTATTAGGTGCTTTACACGGTTATCAAAAAGGTCTAATATCTAGTATTGTGAATTTTTTTAGTAGCATTGTGGCTTTTTTAGTAGCATCGTGGAAATATATGTTTGTGCTTCGCTGGGTTGAACAATATTTTCCACTTCAGCAATGGTTAGAGCCAGTGATTTATAAAGCCATACTTCCCTCTGTTCAATCCAAAGCCTCTTCTTTGCAACATCAAGCATTAGGGAATATTTTGGGAGCACTTCCTCCAGAATGGCGCAGTTTATTTGAGAATCTATCTGATGGCAAGATGCCTCAAGCCATCGAACAAGTGACACATCGCTTGGCAGGGATGTTTACCGAACGCATCTTAAGTCTAATCGCTTTTGGTTTTGTTTTTTGTTGTGTAGTTTTTTTGATTCAGTTATTGTTTTCGATACTCGTTCGTCCCTTCGGCAGTTGGGGTGGATCTTTTAATCGCGGAGGGGGTCTTTTGTTCGGAGGGCTAGGTGCTCTTATTGGTATGTCCGTGGTAGCGGGGTTATTTTCGCCCTTTTTACATCTGAGTGTTGGTGGAAGTTTTAGTGCACTCATTCAGAGTTCATCTTTTTATCCTTATTTAGTGGAGATCTTTCGAGTATTAGATCAAGTGTTTGCGGCACAACTCAGTCAACTACTTGAGCCATTGTCACAGGCCCAAGGAATTTGGTTTTAATACATAAATCAAACAATGAAGTAGAAACTTAATAGAGGGTGATATTGTCATTCTTAGACTAATTCCTAGGGAGTAGAGGAGGTTCTTTGATGAATTCAAAAAAAGTGAAGTTAGCATGGGACGATCTTGTAATGTCCGTTAAGGAACATGAGACGATGGCTGAATACCTATCCTTTCTCAGTGAAGGAAAAACTGAGCGTGAATCTTGGCAGATTCTAGAGAGATGGGCCCAAAAAGCTGGCTTTACAGCGCTTGATGAAGTGAAGGGTTTTAAATCTGGTCAAAAGGTTAGCCTGGCTGTACGGGGTAAAGCTGGCATTATGGCGATAGCAGGTATTCGGCCATTAATTGATGGTTTCCGATTGATTGCTGCACATATTGATGCTCCTCGGCTGGATATAAAGCAGCGCCCTCTTTATGAAGAAGAAGGATTGGCATTTTTAAAAACACATTATTATGGAGGGATTAAGAAATACCAATGGACCGCGCTGCCCCTTGCTCTTCATGGTGTTGTTATCTTGCGTGATGGACAGAAAGTCGGAATTGTAGTCGGGGAAGAGGCTGAAGATCCTATTTTAACTATTACTGACTTGCTTCCGCATTTAGCAAAGGATCAATATGACAAAAAATTGCGTGAGGCCATTACAGGGGAAGGGTTAAACTTATTACTTGGACATGATCCTTCCAACGAGGATGGAGAAGAGCGTGTAAAATTAGCTATTCTTCATTTATTGAAGGATAAATATGGGATAGAGGAAGACGATTTTGTTAGTGCAGAATTAGAGGTTGTACCGGCGGGGAAGGCCCGCTATGCGGGATTGGATCGGAGTTTTATTGCAGGATATGGGCAAGACGATCGAGTCTGTTCCTTTGCTGCTTGGAAAGCAATTGAAGAGTTAGAACAACCGGAGTGGACAACGATTGTTCTTTTTGCAGATAAAGAGGAGATTGGTAGCGATTCCAATACGGGCATGAAAGCACGCTATTTGGAGAATTTTATTGCAGAGCTTATCTCTTTACAAAATGGAAAGTATAACGGATTAATGGTTCGGCGGTCACTAGCTCGGGCTAAAGCGCTATCTGCGGATGTCACCGCTGGATATGATCCCAATTATGCAGAGGTTATGGACAAACGAAATGCCGCCTTCCTGGGTCGTGGTATAGTAATATCTAAGTATACCGGTTCGAGAGGAAAATCGGAGTCCAGCGATGCTAACCCCGAATTTATTGCTGAGGTTCGCCGAATTTTCGATGAGGCTAAGATCTCTTGGCAAACTGCGGAATTAGGGAAAGTCGACCAAGGCGGTGGTGGAACAATCGCCCAATATATGGCCGTTTACGGTATGGAGGTATTGGACTGCGGCGTAGGAATCCTAAGCATGCACGCACCCTGGGAGATATCCTCAGTCGCAGATTTGATTATGATGATGAGGGCGTATAGGGCGTTTTTAGCGTATAAAGATTAACAGATAGTAAAGAAAAGGGCGATTTATCAATGAATGTCTCTTGGGTTCCGAAAAATATTCGCGATATTAATTGGCAAAATTTTGGATTATCTGCTTTAAATACAGTAATTTATATTGTTGTTATCCTCGTTGTAGCACGCCTTGCCTACGGATTACTTATTTTTCTACTCAGGCGTATGTTAGTAGATCGAAAAGTGAAACATCTTCTGGACGAGCGTAAAGCCAATACAATATTTTCACTCCTCCGAAGTCTGTTATTCTACGGGATTACCTTTACGGTTTTTTTGCATACCCTTAAACGCGTCTTTAACTTTGATACCGGAACGCTACTGGCTTCGGCCAGTGTTTTGGGAGTCGCACTTGGTTTTGGTTCACAGAGTTTGGTGAAGGACATTATTGGCGGTTTTTTTATCCTTTTTGAGGATCAGTTCTCAGTTGGGGAATTGGTAAAAACCGGTGAATTTACAGGTACGATTGAAGAGACTGGGATAAGGACGACACGAATAAGGGCATGGGGTGGGGAACTCCACATCATTCCAAATGGTAGCATTACTGCGGTAACGAACTTTAGCCGAGGAAAAATGTTAGCCAAGGTTGAAATTCAGATTCCCTATGATGAAGATCTTGACCGAGCGATGGGCGTGATGAGCACTGTTTGTGAAGAGGTCAGCGCAGAGTTTGGAGAGAAAATTGTTGAGGCTCCTACAGTCCAAGGTGTAACCCAGTTCGGGGAGCGCAATGTTGTTTTACGGGTTATTGCTTTCACTCAACCCGGTGAACAGTGGAGTTTAGAACGTGAACTGCGACGGCGAATCCACAGTGCGTTTTTGAAAGAAGGAATTCGTACTCCACAGTTCCAAAGTGTTATTGTGACAGATCCCCTGATACGTTCGACAATGGACGAGCGAGACATTACGATTGATAAAAGTAAGCCTTAGGTCCAGTGAAACTTTCTTCAGCTTACAATCGAAAGGTATTAGATCGATCGAGGCAGAGGCTATATGTATAGAATGCGATGTGCGAAGAGAAGTAAGGTATTCAATATTCGAACCACGAACTTCGAACTTCGAACCTCGAGTAGGGGGTGCCCAAAGATGATTCCGTTAAAGGTTGGAGATATTGTTCGTCTTCGAAAACCGCATCCTTGTGGAAGTATAGACTGGAAAGTGATGCGAACGGGAATGGACTTCCGAATTCAGTGTTTAGGTTGTCAACACCAAGCCTGGATTCCCCGAATTAAACTTGAACGTAATTTAAAGGAGATTTTACAGCAGTCTGAAGAGAATTAGGGTTAGTCCAATATCAGGGAGCCTTTGTTTGGTAGAATTAACGTTACCGTTCATGGGCTAAGTAAGGTTGCGGAGTGGCAAAACATCACATATAATCTGTGGAGAAAGCTTGTCTATGTATAAAGAGGAGGTAAAGCATGACATTACATGCAGGAATTGTTGGTTTGCCGAATGTCGGCAAATCAACATTGTTTAATGCAATTACTCAAGCGGGTGCAGAGGCTGCAAATTACCCATTTTGCACGATTGACCCGAATGTGGGAATGGTAGAAGTGCCGGATTTTCGTTTGCAAAAATTGGCTGATATGGTTCATCCCAAGAAGATCGTTCCCGCTACTGTTGAGTTTGTGGATATTGCTGGACTCGTTAAGGGAGCAAGCAAAGGAGAGGGATTAGGAAATAAGTTCTTGTCCCACATTCGCGAAGTGGATGCCATTGTCCATGTTGTGCGTTGCTTTGAAGATGAGAATGTAATTCATGTTGAGGAAAATGTTAACCCTAAACGGGATATTGAGACAATAGATCTTGAGTTGGTCTTAGCGGACATGGAGAGCGTGGAGAGACGAACAGACCGTTCGTCTAAACTATTAAAGACGGGTGATAAAAAGGCTCAAGCTGAAGTGGCCCTTTTGCAAAGGTTGAAGGAAATCTTTAATCAGGGAAAAGGAGCCCGCTTTTTGACATATACGGACGAGGAACGGGCAATTCTTAAGGGGTTTTCGCTTTTGACTTTAAAACCGGTACTCTATGTGGCAAATGTAAGTGAAGATGGTCTTTCCACGGTTGCCGACAATCCCTATGTTCAACAAGTACTGGCGATTGCAAAGGAAGAGGGCGCAGAAGCAGTTGTGGTTTGTGCACAGATTGAAGCAGAGATCGCGGAGCTTGAAGAGGACGAGAAGGAAGGATTCTTACAAGACTTAGGGCTCGCAGAGTCAGGATTAGACCAGTTGATTCGGGTTGCCTTTCATTTATTAGGCCTTATGACGTTCTTTACTGCAGGCCCTTTGGAAGTTAAAGCATGGACAATTCATCAAGCAACTAAGGCTCCTCAAGCTGCAGGGGTAATCCATACTGATTTTGAGCACGGATTTATTCGAGCTGAAGTAGTCGGGTATAAGGATTTCGTCACCAACAATGGGTTAAACGGTGCTAGGGATAAAGGTTTAGTTCGTTTGGAAGGAAAGGAGTATATTATGCGCGACGGAGACATTGTTCACTTCCGGTTTAACGTATAGGCACATTCGCAAAATATCCAGGGCATCTTTGGACTTATTATTTCTTTTCATATGGCTTAAAATAAATTGCGTTTTTGAAAATATAATGGTATAATTTTTGCTTGGTAGTCTAAATATCCCTGCTCCGTTCAACGGGGCCGTTTAGTCCGAGGGGAGGTGCAAATATGAAAGCGTACGAATTACTTTATATCATCCGACCAGATCTAGATGAGGAAGCAACCACAGCACTGGTTGATCGTTTAAGTGGGCTCGTAGCCAGTAATGGTGGCGATAACTTGACGGTTGAAAAGTGGGGTAAGCGTCGGTTAGCTTATGAAATCCAAGATTACAAAGAAGGCCAATATATCCTTATGAACTTTGAAGGCGAAGGACGTACATCGCAGGAGATTGAACGTGTTATGAAAATTTCCGATGATGTAATCCGTTTTCTGACGGTTAGAAAAGAAGACTAAAGGACGGTGGGGCACACATGTTGAATCGAGTCGTTTTGATTGGCCGTTTAACGAAAGACCCCGAACTTCGCTACACGCCAAATGGTGTAGCGGTAACAAACTTTACTTTAGCAGTTGAACGTAATTTCAAGAATGCTCAAGGTGAAAAGGAAACAGACTTCTTTACATGCGTTGTGTATAAGCAACTTGCCGAACTTTGCGCTAACTATCTCGCCAAAGGAAGGCTTGCTTCAGTAGATGGAAGAATCCAAATCAGAACTTACAATGATAAGGATGGCCAAAAGCATTGGGTTACAGAAATCATGGGTGAAAATGTTCAATTCCTAAGTCCAAAGGACAGCGGGGGCGGGAGTACAGAATCATCCTCTTCAAGTAGCAAAGGCTCGTTTGGACATGAAGTGAATTTGGATGATGACATCCCATTCTGAGCACTATAAGATATTTAACAGGTAAGATAGACTAAAATCCCTTAACTATAGGTATTTGACCTGTTAAAAACCTTCTAACACGTACATCGAAGATGTACCATGTTAGAGGGCTTTTATGGGAGCTTGTCTAATGAACATCTAATAAGGGTGAAATGGTGGTATGAGAATACTTTCGAAGGAAATGACCTTCTAAAACGGGAAGGGGATGAATTGAATGAAACGTGAAAGAGGACGCAGACCGAGAAAACGGGTATGTAGCTTCTGTGTTGATAAAGTCCAGTCCATGGATTATAAAGAGACACATAAAGTTCGCAAGTATGTTACAGACCGCGGCAAGATATTGCCACGCCGTATCTCTGGAAACTGTGCAATGCATCAGCGCCAAGTAACTTTGGCTATCAAAAGGGCTCGCAGTATTGCCTTATTGCCATATAGTGTTGAATAGAATTTTAAAGTATAAAAGGGAGCAATTGCGTTTAATTACGCAGTTTGCTTCCTTTTTATTTGTTGGCTCTGTCACAACTATTGGTTGGAACTCTCAGACTTTGAGTTTATGCTGTTATTGATTAAGTCGAAAAGTAGGTAATGGGAAATAAATAAAAAGTATAAATTATAAAACTAAATATGAGCGTAAAGGTTCAAATGGGCTTACTATAGGATTTTTAAGAGCAGGTTGGTGGATGTTAACTTAGACCCCGAAGGGGCTTTATATGATAGTAAGGTCTGGCTGAGTTTGCGAAGCAAACGAAGACAGCACCGAAGGGTAGAAGGATTAAGTTACCATCGTTCTTGGGCTATATCAAACCTTCTAACAAGCAGGAATATCGCATCATACGTGGAATATGTACAAGAATTACATCTAACACGTATGGGGGCTTAGTTGAATGCGGATTGAAAAAGCGCAGTTCAAAAATGCTGAACCCGAGGATTATAGATTGGTTCTGATGACAGACGATTTCAGGTGTATTGAACCCGTACTGGAGTTTAGTAACTATCTAGTAGCCCAAGGTTATTCGACGAATACTGTTGATGATTATATTCGAGGTCTTAAGGTTTACTTTGAATGGCTTGAATCAATAGGATTAAGCTATTTAGAAGCTAAGCCAGTGGATATCGGTTTGTATTTACAGTATTTAAATGGTGGTGTCTGGGATAATCCAAAGGATGAGGTAGCGGTTACGATTGATGTTGACCCGACTACTGGTGAAGTCAATCGTAAACAAGAACGTGCAGCAAATACCATCAATAAGATGATGTCTGTAGTTTCCTCGCTTTACACGTATCGCGAGAAAGTGTTTGAAGAGTTAACTTCCCCGTGCATCATGAAGACAACTAGACGTTCTCAAAAGATGTACAAAGGGCTTTTAGCCCATACTGGGAATCTTAATCAAACCTTATCCTCGTTGCATCGTGTAAAAGTGCCAAAGAAAATGAGGCGTAGACTAACTCCTAAAGAGGTTGAAAAGTTCCGAGAAGGACTTCTAACTTTTAGAGATAAATTAATCTTCGACGTGCTCTATGAAACAGGACTTCGCATCTCGGAGTTGATTGGACTTTATCTAGAGGATTATAGTGAACCTGACCCGACTGAAAAGGTTGGTGCTCTATACCTAGTCTCTAGAGATAAGAAAAATCAGAAACGTGAAGGAAGAAAGAAAACTGGCGATAGAGTCGTTCATGTCCCGATGGAATTAATCTTTGATATTGATAAATATGTTACTCAGCACAGACCCTATGTTCAAGGCTCTCAAGTGCTTTTTGTTTCGTCAAAAGGCAAGACAAAAGGGAGAAAAATAGGCAGAAAAAGTGTTGAAAAGCTGTTCAGAGAATGTTCCAAGAGAACTGGGGTTAACTGTCTACCACATGAGCTTCGACATACGCATATAAGCGAGTTAAAAGAGGCTGGGTTTGATTCAGCATATATAGCTGCCAGAGTCGGAAATTCTACTGCTCAAGCTGTTTACACTCACATAACCGAAGTAGAATTGAGAAGGTCCATGGATAGATTTTGGGCTAAAAGTACGAATCGGGATGGTGAAATGCAGTGAGTGGAATTGATTTTGATTCTGATGTATGGAAGTTGACTTATGGCAACACAACTGTTGGCAAAAATCAGAACTGGCAATTTGGACACATAAAATCTCCTACTCTTAAGGAACAGGCAAAACGATATTTTAGAGATGGTTTAGGACAAAAATTTGCTAAACAAGACTCGTTATATAGATATTGCTACGGATTAAAGCATTTTACTAAGTTTCTTGATGAGTTTGAACTAGAGTTGAATTATTGTGAAGAGCTGACTTATCAATACGTAATGCAATTTATTTGGTATCTTAACCAGAATTTGAAGTCATCTGGTTCAAGAACAGGGACATATTCCTCGTTAAAGTCAGTTGTCACATATGGACAATTGATGGGGTTAGAAAAGTATCCAAAAACGGATATATTCCCTCAAAATCCGTGTAAATTGTTGCATGCAGAAGATGAGCTTGTATCAAAGGAAATTCCTCTAGAGGTTATGGAACAAATTGTTGAAGCTTTAAAAGTTGAACAAGATGTTGTCCTGAAGACTATGATTGAAGTCGCTAAAGAAACTGGCATACGGTTATCTGAGCTACTAAATTTAAAACTTGACTCAATAGTTCCAGATTTTATGGATAATCCTTATCTTTACGTCTATTCAATTAAGCAAGATAAGGACCGTGTTATTCCAGTTAGGAAGAGATTGGTTAATGCAGTTCAAGAGTGCATAGAGTATGCAAAGACATTTCGTGGAAGTAGCACTCTCCTGTTCCTTTTAGAGACGGGTGAGCCAATTCAACAGTGGAAAGCGAGAGAAATGTTATTTGATTTCATTGGCCGTCATGGAATCGCTGACCCAAACGACGAATTGGAATTTGCTCATGTTACTTGGCATCAATTTCGACATTCACTGGGAACAGACGCATTGAGTTCAGGAATGCATCCAATAGAGGTTCAAGAACTTTTGGGCCACGATTCCTTACATTCGACGAGCTTATACGCCAAAGTTAGAGATATTGCTCTCAGACAGGAGTATAAAAAAGTCGGCTTTATAGGAGTTGTTACAAAAGACCCTTCACGCTTAACTGAAAAAGCTCATTCAGCGGAAGAATTGAAACTCGGCTCATTGCCCGACGGCATTTGCAGAAAAGCCTTTGAAGGCGATGACTCGTGCAAAAACTTTAATAAATGCTTGCTATGTCCTAAATTTATTACTAGTCCCGAGTATCTCGAAATACACAAGCAACATCTCGAACGAATCCGAAAAGACCGCACAAAGTATATGGATGAAATGTACATTTGTAATTTTGAAAAGGTTGAACGGATTGAGATTGCATTAGAGAGTATTATCGAGCAACTGGAGGCGATGGCATGAGTTTAGCGACTACAGCAAGCATACCTATTTCAGATTTTGAACCACAATTCTTTAATAGTGAACCCAAATCAATTCCTAATTTCAGAGTAGGCAATAGCCATTTTGGGGATGATATGTGGGATTTTAAGGGTTTTCACAAGGAAGTTGGTTTGAGCAGGGGTAGGTATCAAATCAAGTTCACATCGATTGAACAACCTGAAATTAAGCTAGTTTATAAGCAGTTTATGATTTTAGAACTGATGAAAAGTTATCCTACAGCTAAACGCAACTACGATGCGTTACTTTCTTTTAACTCATATCTTAAGACAAATCTCCCAACGATAGTTTCGTTGAGTCAAGTCTCTAGAATGATAATAGTTGGATATTTTCAAAGCGTTCTAGACCATACAAGTGCTAAAACTAGCGAACCTCTTTCAAGGACAGGGTTGTTTAAATTGACTCAGTCGGTTAAGGATTTATTCCTTGAAGGTAGTAAAGCTGGATGGAATGTTCCAAGGGACACCGCATATGTGCAATCGGTTTATTCCACAATGATTGAAGAGTCGCCTAGAGCAAAAATGCCTGACAAGAAAACAACCAAGGTAATGTTCGAGATAGAGACTATTCAAAGGATTATTGCATGCGCGTTGGAAGACGAGGACATTTACACTAAAGCAGGTATTATCATCCAATCTCAATGCGGAATTCGGATTAATGAGCTAGTTGATTTAGAAGCTGGTTGCATTAATAAGATTGATGATGACTGGGTTCTCGAAATGTGGACGAGAAAAACAAAGAAAGAGCCTGTGCGAAGGCTAAAGCCTTGCAACGAACTTGTAGTAGAGGTTATCAAAGAGCTTGAAAGAATAACGGAACCCCTTCGTAAAGAGTCGGGGCTACCGTATCTCTTCCTCTATCGAGCAAGAAAGCCTGGATACAAAGGTGAGCGTCAGGAACGCCGAGGACGTTGGATAAAGGGTAGTTCAGAAGGTGTTATTAAGGTCTTTGATAAGGCCAACTGGAATCGAGATATGCTAAAACCCTTTGTGGAACGATGGGATATCCGTGAAAAGGGCGAGTTAATTCCTCTTACTAGCCATTTTTTCAGACACATTTTCGCGACATGGGCGCATCGTAACGGCATGAAAATTCAGTCTATACTATCCATGTTTGACCATACTAGTCTCACCATGACGGAAGTATACACTCATATCTCTGACGAAGAAATGAAGTCTAAAATGGCAGAAATCTTATCAGAGGATGCCGTAATAGCTGGAGTATCAGTTGGTAGGATTAAAGAAAGATTGAAGAATGACAACCCTTTTAAGGGACGGACGGCGGAGCAGATTGACCTTATTATGGGAGCCATGAGAATTAAAATCATGCCTAATGGAGTCTGTTTTCACCATCCTGCTCGACGTGACCCTTGTGCTGGCGAAGGTGAATGTGTTACTTGTCCTAACTTTGTTAGTGCTGCCATCCATCTTCCGGTTCACAAATTGAGAGTTCGGAAATTGAACTTAGAGATCGAAGCCGCCAAAACGGATGGAAATCTAATCTGGTACGAGAAGCAAACTAAGTTAAGGGATAGCATCGTAGAGACCTTTATTAAGCCCTTAGAGGCCGAATTAAAGGCTCGTGGAGGTGAAGAATCCTGTGGGTGATGACAAGAAGGCAAATAGGAATACCGAGGGCCTTGCTAGAACCGCCAAAGAAAGTAAAGAAGCATCTATCGAAGGAGCTAAAAAGGCTGTCGCTTACTTTAAACGTAGTAAGGTAACTAAGGTTACAGCTAAATTGTTCGCTGAAAAGGCTGAGATATCAGTTGCAACTATCTATAACAACGAAATAATTGAAACCATGTTCAACCAAGTTAAAGCCCTTAAGGCTGGTACAGAGGTTACTCCTTCCCTTACTCCAACGGAAAAAAAGAAGCAGGAGACTAAGGGTCGGATAACACGGCTGATTGATCAAGTAAATGAGTTGAAACAAGATAAGGCTGATCTTGTCGCTCAGAATGCGGCTCTCACTACAGAGATTATTGGTTTGAAAAGTCGCCTGAAAGCAATCCAAAGGCCTGTTGCGAATATCGAAAATCACCGTAATAAACTTTGAGAAAAGTTAAAGAGAACAATAGTAACCAATTGAGACCTCTTGTAATTAATAAAATTAAAGGGGATTTAAACAATAGAAGTTTAGAAAGCGATCTTCAATGATTGAGATTTTGATTCTATCCATATTAACCAAAACCATGAATTAATATATCCTGGAGGATGTATGATCAAAGCAATTCTACTTTCCGGTAGTAGAGCTACAAAATTAATCACCAAGTTTAGCGATTGGTATTATATGGTATTTACTGATACCATTATTGAATTTACTTACTTATGGATGTTGAATGGCGAGACAAAGAAGTTGCTATTAATAATTAGACAAATGCTAAGAAAGAACGGAATGTTGTACATAAGTTGCAGGGATTACTGATTAAATTTTGGGATGAGGTCCTTACTATTACAGGACTTTTTATATTTTGTGAGACAGGTTTCCCCTTACTTCGCGAGAAGGCTATGAGATAATTTGGACAGCTAGAGTTAATGTTAGTATGGAAGGAAAATGAGATTTATGGCTAAGAATGACAAATATGATTTACCAGAGGACTTTATAAGCTTTGCTCTTATGCCAAAATTTGATGAGAATATCGCCCATTTGGCGTCCATAGCCGAAGATGAGGATTGGAGTTATCAAAATACACAAACGTACTCCGGGTTTCCTATTCTTGAAAATTTTGTAAAGTACACATACAAAAGAATTGCTGAAGAAAAAAAGGTTTCATTTTCTAGAGATGACATGTATGCCTGTTTTGATATTGGTCTGGTGACTAGAAAACAACAAGAACCAATTTATATGTTATTTAGTGAAAATAAATTTCCGGATCATCAATGTTATTGGCACTTTTGGAAGTTTGCCCGAAAAGGCGAGAATGATTTAAGACACTTTGCTAAAATACCAGAAATGGCATTTTATTTTGATAATCCAACTAAGCTCGTGTATGACCTTAAAAAAGAATTGGTTGTTAATATCGAACATATTATAGATGACAATAAGGAAAGATTTCCTGAACCCTACAAGAATATGCAAGACTACAATCTTCAAAATTACATTAAGGGATGTATAGATACCTCGTTGGAAAGGTTAAAGAGAAACTATAAACTTGCTGTGCCTCAGTATTATAGAAATAATATTCAATTACTCATACCGCTGTGTTTAGCCAATCCTAATATAGCGGATTTAGCGATAGTGGTAGAGGATTATGGAACTATGTATAGGGCATCTACGTGCTTAACCTTAGATATGGCAATAAACAATGCCAGATTGCTCGCAAAGCCAGATAGAGATTGGCTAAAACCATAAGAACTTTGCTAAAGTGTTGCGTTTTCAGGTACCAACTCCACTCCGGAATTTTAACAGAAGAGTTGTAAATAGTAGGAGCGACATCACTCATGAAAATCCTCTCAACCCCATCGAAGTCCAACACATTCACGACTCTCATCTGAAACGATGGGAGCCTTTTTATATTATGGACAAGTTTCCCCATATTTCGCAAGAGAGTTATGAGATGATTAGGTGATCCTAAAATATTGCGATTTTGTAGCCATTTTGCAAATAATTAGGAAGTTGAAATTACCGTTCCTTATTTCTGAAAAACACACTACCTATTTACTGGTGAACGATGAAAAGGAGCATTTGGCCATATGCAAAACGAGCTAGTAAGATTTTCGAGGGCGGGTGACATTTTTCACTATCGTTGGGCAGCACGACGCTGTCTTAGAATGATATATCCTAAATCCCTGTTGCGTTATATCATAATTGAGGGGTCTAAGGACGAGGGGTTAGCTGGTGAGTATGTAATTGATGTTGCCGAATACTCAGAATCGGCCAAAGGAAATTCTGAAGAAATCACTTATTTCCAGCTTAAGCACACTACCGTAAGGAATGACCAACCTTTTGAATTGAGCGATTTAAAAGACACCATTGAGGGATTTTCCCAACGCTATGCGGGACATTTTTGTGGCGAAAATAAGTCCCCTAACCTTGCTAAAGTTACCTTTAAAATCGTTACGAACCGGCCGGTGGCGGAAAGCTTCAAGCAAAATATTTATACACTTTGTAAAGGTGGTACCGTAAACAAGCGATTTAACACTACCCTTCAAAAGTACACAGGCTTAAATGGTAAGGACCTGATTCAATTCTGTAATTCCCTTGTGTTTGCCGACGGAGAGGGAGACTATGATTCCCAAAGATATGAACTTCATGCCGAGATTTCTCAACTACTTGCTGGAACTGTTGATAACCCTCTGATCGACACCATTACTAGTCTTGTACAACAGAAGGCATTACCAAATACTGATGGACGAATTGTTCCCGAGGAAATATTTAAAAGACTCGGGGTTACGTCCGAAAGGGATTTATATCCTGCCCCACCTCAGTTTGAAGAAATATACAATGCATTTTTACGAAGACAGCATCATGCACTTATGGATACTATTCTTAATACCGTAACGCCAGTAATAATCCATGCTGCAGGGGGTGTGGGAAAGTCAGTTTTCGCTCGTCAAGTAGCAAATTCCTTGCCACCAACCTCATTGGGAATCGTTTATGATTGCTTTGGTGGAGGCCGATACAGAAATCGAAGCGAGCCCCGACACCGACACCGTGACGCCTTGGTTCAGATTATAAATGAATTAGCATCTCAGGGATTATGTGATCCAATGTTGGCCCAATCCGCTGCCCTAGAAGATGAGATTTTAAGAAAATTTCTAGAGCGGATAGGTATGGCTGCTCATAGTCTAAGAAAAGCAGATGAAAACGCGATTCTAGTGATCCTAATTGATGCAGCTGATAATGCTAAAATGGCTGCCAAAGAGTTTGGTCAACCGTGTTTTGTTCATGAATTGTTGCGTGAGACGTTGCCCGAAGGTGTTCACTTAGTGGCTCTGTGTAGGACAGAAAGAATTGATCTTCTTCAACCTCTAAGTATAATCCCGCGGGTGGAATTACAACCATTTTCTACGGAAGAAACATTAATTCATCTAAGAAGTCGCTTCTCGCAAGCAACTGAGGTCGATGGATTGGAGTTCCATCGCTTGACTAATAATGGCAACCCTCGTGTCCAGGCGAACGCTCTAAGTGTAGGATATGATACTATCACAGAGATTCTGGTCAGTCTTGGGCCTGCAGGTACCACGGTGGAAAAACAAATTGAGGCACAGCTTGATACGGCTATTTCTATTCTCAAAGAAACAATGCCGGTTGATTATCAAAGCTGCATTGAAGCGATTTGCTGTGGGCTTGCCACCCTTCCCCCATTCATTCCCCTCGATGTACTCGCTACAGCGGCAGAGGTGGATGAAGCAATGGTAAAGAGTTTTATTGCAGATTTAGGACGCCCCCTCTGGCTTTCAGATACCTCAGTGCAGTTCCGAGATGAGCCAACAGAAACTTGGTTTAAAGAAAAGTTTTCCGCTACTGTAGAACAAATAGACTCATATGTAACTCTCCTCAAGCCGTTAGCTTCTAAATATCCCTATGTAGCCGAGACTTTACCTTCTTTGCTGTTACAAGCTGAAAAATATATTGAACTTATCGAATTAGCTCTCTCCGATGACCTGCTTCCTACGAATAATCCGATTGACGAGCGCAACGTCCGTGTATATCGATTACAATTCGCTTTCAAGGCGGCAATGAAGTTGCAACGCTATGCTGACGCAACAAAGTTGGCTATGCGGGCTGGTGAAGAAGTAGCAGGCGACAAGCGACAGCTTCAATTACTTAAGCAGAATGTAGATTTGATTGCTCCTTTACAAAGTGAGCAAAGAGTGCAAGAATTGGCCTTTCGGCGCATGCTACGTAGTGGTTGGGACGGCTCAGAAAATGTCTATTCTGGTGCATTATTATCTTCCGTAAAAGATTTTCAAGGAGAAGCAAGAGGTTACTTAAGGGCAGCGCATAACTGGCTATATTTATATTTCGAGGAGCGTAGGAAGAGCGAGGACAAGCATAGATATGACCACGTTAAAGATGAAGACATAGTGGAGATGGCCTTTGCGTATCTCAATGTATTTGGAGTAGCCAAGACCGTAGACTTTATTGAAAGCTGGCGCCCCCCGGAATTTGTTTACCAAATTATACGGCCATTAATTGGGAGACTCATTGATGCTGGAAATTTTGCTACCGTAAATGAGATTTCTCTAATTAGTTCCCGAAACCAGTACATGATTATTGCCATCACCTATGAGTTGTCAAAAGTCGGAAGATTTCCCGATGAAGACTCATTGAAGGATAGTTTGATGTTGCTTGCCACACGTCGTGCCCGGATTCCAAAACCTGAGGACTCGTATAATGATACAATGGCTTTAGCCATCGTGTCATTTACCGAAGCTTGTGCAGCGATGAATTTGGAAAAGCGCAAAATTTTGCGGATAATTAATCATTATGTGCCAGTCAGGGCTTCGCGGTCAGTAACAAGCGACTTTCAGCATAACGGACGTGAAGTTTATTTGCGTACGGTGGCCCTTAGGTGTGTACTGTCAGGTAACTATGAACCAGATATATACGAATTATTGCCAAACCAGTTTACGAATAAAGAAAAAACTCACCGGGATGATCAAGATCTGCGGGAATTCAAGGAAATAATCGCAGGATTACTGCCATGGTACATTATCCGCACCCGCATACTTCTTAACGATGTAGAGAATCCATTCCAAGCTATCAAAGAGGCGGATCAACTTTCCAAGAAGGCTCGAGGGCAAAGATGGAAGGAATTTGATATTCTTCCTTTTGAGATATCCCGAATCTGTGCTCAGATCTTGATGCTGTGTAAAAGTTTAGTGTCAGAAGAATTACAAAGTTTTGTTGATAGCTATTTAACGGAAAACAGCCAAATTTGGATTCAAGACCGTCTGTCGGCCGCACGGGCTGCTTTCCGGTTAGACCATCTTTCAGGCGTAAAAAGGCAGTTGGAGAAATCCGTATACGAAGTTATTGCTTCGGATACTAGCGAAGGGCCTGAAACAAGAGCCGAGTGGTATATAGAACTTGCCCGGGCTGTGCTTCCAACAAGCCCCGATGATGCAGCTGCTTATTTCGATTTGTCTATCGAGGCTGTCTCTAAATTCGGTGATGAGATTATTGAGCGCTGGAAAGCAGTTACAACATTAGCAAACCGAAGTGCAGAAGGTGGAGGCTCCTCCCCAGAATTGGCCTACAGGTTTATTCGTTGCGCAGAACTTGTCGGGGATAACGTAGCAAGAGAAAAGTATTTTGACCGTAATGGAGCGATTAGAACATGTGTCAAATTATCTCCGGTATCCGCTTTTGCCGCTTTAAGCAGGTGGCGTGATCGAGATATCGGGTGGTTCGACGAACAACTTCCTGCTTTGGCTGAAGAGATTGTTCATTCTGAATTTCTTTCCCCGTTAATAGGCTGGTCTCTATCTGCTTTCTATACCGGCGGTGAACTTGACGATTTTGCAGCCATTTGTTTAGATAAAGAACCGTCTGCAACTGGAAAGAAACTGATCCTAGATACCACTTGTAGGGAGCTAGCACTGTACGAAGCATCCGAAAAGAAATTTTCCATGCTGAAAGAAGTCGCTAAAAAACACTGTATTGAGAATGCAAATCTGGATGAAGACCTTGCTTTTTATTCGAACAACCCTATAAGCGAACGCAATACAGTACCCCAGCCCATTGCACACTTAAATAATCAAAAAGAATCTGATACATTTGATTTCGGAGAAATATTTTCTGATCTTGATCTAACCACAAGTTCCGGGCTAAGCCAGGCAATACTGAGATTTAAGACGACAGCACCTATTCCCAGAAACCCTTCTGCTTTCTGGCAAGAAGTTTTTTGTCGGGTCAAGGATCATCACGCAATCAAGTTATTAAATGCACTGGTAATCGCCGAAAGCGCTGATTTATACGATATTAGAAATGCCTTTTCGCTTATGCCAAAAGATTGGCGAGACAAAGTTAGCGTCAAACGAAATTGGACAAATATTCTAGAAAAGCTGGCCCAACGCTTTGCTACACAATTAACTGAACAAGATTCTTTGAAATATTTTTTAAAGGATATTCTGGTAGACGATAGTCAAAGTATGTCTGTTACTAAAGGTATTCTCCAAGGCTTGTCCAGCGATAGCTTTTTAGCGGACGCGTCAACTTTTTTTGGATTTCCAGCAATCGTTTCGGCTTTAATATCGCCGCAAGAAGCTACTGATCTGCTAGATTTTGCTTTGGCCCGTTTTGAATTGCATATTAATGAAACCTATTCAGATGGCTCCTGGGCAAGTTGGTTAATACCACCGGAGAATATAGGCGAGTCATTTGCCGGCTTCGTTTGGTCCGCTCTGGGATCTCCTAAATCTAAGACACGCTGGCAGGCTGCGCACTGTGTTCGCAGGTTTGCTCAGGCTAATTGTCAATTTGAAATTGGTGCTTTACTTAAATGGATGGAGCAAGGTAAAGTAGGGGCTTTCGGAAGTAGCAAATTTCCCTTTTATGATCTGCATGCACGGTTATATCTTTTGATTGCTTTGGCGCGGGTCTCGCTTGATAATCCGCAGATATTGATACCGCATAACGAGGTTTTCTCAGTAAACGCTTTAGGTGCCATCGAGCACATTCTAATCCAAAAGTTTTCAACCGAAATTGCACTAAATATTGAAAGGGCTTTTCCAGGCACGTATCATAGGGATATTATTGAACAACTAAGTCAAGTGGGTATAAGCCAATTCCCTATTAAGACGATGAAGAGCAATAGGAAAGAACTCTTTAGTTATTGGCATAGCCGGGGAGAGGTTGATACAAGTCTAAAATTTTACCATGGCTACGACTTTGATCGTTATTGGTTTGAACCTCTTGGAGAGGTATTTGGAATTTCAGGTAAGCAAGTCGAAGAACTTGCTACTTCGGTTCTAATTAATGACTGGCATATTAATAATGATGGAAGCTATAAAGAGGATCCTCGCAATAGATTATGGCGTTCTTCACGAAACAGAGAACAAACATATCATAGTCACGGAAGTTACCCGCGAACTGAAAACTATAGTTTTTACCTGTCCTATCACTCGATGCTTGCGGTTGCAGCTAAACTGTTCGAAAAAATGCCAGTGGTTCATAGTCACGACTGGCGTGAAAATGAGTGGGAAGAATGGCTTCGACGGCATATCCTTACCCGTGAAGATGGACGTTGGCTGGCTGACCGCCGTGATCCGGCACCCATTATAAGGAGACAATGGATTTACGAGCGTCAACCCAAGGATAATTGGCTTAGTGAGATAAGAAATGATGATGGACTTGATGGCATTATATTTAGTCGTAACGGTGAGACGTGGCTAAATGTATTTGGATCATGGGAAGACGGTGATAGTGAATGTACTGAAACTCTTTACATTTCGTCCGCTCTTGTTTCCACAGAGGCCTCTCAATCCCTTTTAGATGCTTTAAGTAGCTGCTCAAATCCCCGAGATTTTAAGTTACCCGATTATGAAGAAGATGAAATAGAATTTGAAATTAATCCTTTTAATCTCAAAGGGTGGATTGGACGTGATGGTACCAGTAAACGCCTGGATGAATATGACCCCTTCGCAGCCGAAATATCTTATCCGCCATACCATATAGGGAAATCTTTTGCCGAACAGTTAAGATTGTCAGCGGATGCCGAGAAGCGGCAGTGGTTCGTAGCTGGGGATGATAAACCGAGTTTATTGTGTGAGATTTGGAGTTCAAACAAAAGTGAATATGACAAGAAGCGTTTGCGGAACGGAATGAAGCTAAGTGCATCCCTGCAGTTTTTAAGAAACTTCTGCCTAAGCACCGAAAGGGAACTGATTATAGAATTTCAAATGAATCGCGAATTAAAAAACAATTATGGGAGAAGTGACGATGGTTACCAACCGCCATTCAGCAAAATATATCTCCTGTCACAGAACGGAGAACTCAGAGACGAAAGAACAAATTATAAGTTTAGGTAAAGCCCTAGTAAACGAACTAGGGTTAGATCAGAGTACCGATACGCTTGGACGGTGGATGGCTCACTATATTGCTGAGCGAATTACAGCTGCTGAAAATGCAACTGACCAAGAAAAAAGCAAGGTCGAAAAAGAATGCTTTGAGGCAGTGCTGAAGCTTTGGCAACATCGTGCATTCTTACCTAATGGACACCGTCCTTTTGAAAATTTTGAACCCATTCTACGGGCGTTAGAAAGGTTAGACCCGGAAAGTGAAAGAACATATTTCTTTGACGATCCATACAAAAAAACGCGCGGAAGGAAAACTGACGAGGTCTCCCAGCGTATAAGCGAATGGATAGATGTGGCATTAGGAATTGATCAAGTTGCTCGTATATGGATTGACTATGTTTTCAAACAGGCGGCCAATTGCGCTGGTGATAAGAAGACAAAAGCTTGTCTACAGCGTTCAGTTAGTCGGAAGGATAAGGATATTTCGATTATATTTAGCTTACTATCTGATGACATGTTGGACGACGAGGAAGGGCTCGGGGACAACATTGAACAAAAAAAACGTGAACTGATCGCATCTAGAATGAGGAAACTGGAATCTTTCAGGGATTTCAACGAAAAGTTGCTTTCAATACTTAATCTGGAGCTTGAGAATATGTGAAAAGATTAAGAGTTACCTAAACTTGTCATTTTCCATATAACCATTTTGTCTATCCTGAAAACAGAGTACTTGGGTCATAAAAACAAAAAAAATCCAACTATACTCAAGTAAATACTGAGCAATCATGAATTAGGCCTTCGAATATTTAATTAGCGACTAAGCTGTACTGGAGTTAGCGCTCTGTTCAATAGTAACGGTAAATCCGAATGTTTCAAGTCTCTTTACAGATTTCTTAACGATCTCCGCTTTCCTGCGTTGATCAAAGTAATCTGGTCCCAGTTCTTTGTAGGGTGTGTTATTTTTGAGTATGTGATACGCGCTTTGAGGATGGCATGAGCAACAGCTACAGTAGCACGGTTATGGCCGCGTCTTGCGGCAATCCTAGCGTATTGGGCACTAAAATAGGTGTTTTTCAGATGCCCTGCGACTTTAGCACATTCCATCAGTGTAGTCCTAAGCATGTCACTCCCTTTTCGCGTTTTACCGTTTTTGCGTTTGCCTGCACTCTCGTTGTTGCCGGGGCAAACGCCAGCCCATGAAGCGAGGTGTGAATCCGATGGAAATTGATTCATATTGATACCAATTTCGGCGATGATCACTTGCGCGCTACGTTCCGCAACTCCGGGAATAGAGTCGACGAGAGACACTTGATCCTTGACAGGTTTCATTCTTTCTTGGATTACTTGATCAAGCGAAAGGACTTGTTCCTCAAGAATATCAATATGCTTGAGCATCAGACGTAACATTGCCCTTTGATGATCACCCATAAAACCATGAAGCGCTTCTTCAATTTGAGGTATTTTCTTACGCATTTGTCTGAGCGCTTTATCTGCCATAGCTTGAACGTCAGTACAGCCAGCTATGAGCATATCAAGCATTCGACGGGATGATTTACCATCAATGTCGCTGACAACAGAACCTAACTTGATATTTGCGCCTTCAAGCACCTTTTGGATGCGGTTCAACTCTCTGGCGCGCTCCGCAACCATACTTCTGCGATAACGAACAAGTTCTTTAAGTTCGCGCTGCTCTCGCTTGGGAATAAAACTGCCGTTCAGTAGGCCGTGACGAAGTAAATCAGCAATCCATTCAGAGTCTTTAACATCGGTTTTACGTCCAGGTACAGCTTTAATATGTTGTGCATTCACAACTAAAGTAGGAATCTCCTCCATTTCTAAAAGATTGTAGATTGGCTTCCAGTATGAGCCGGTTGCCTCCATGGCAACACATTGATAATCGGCGCTTCTGAGCCAGTCAATAAGTCCTAGAAGCGATGAAGTCATCGTACTGAAACTCCTAATCTCCTTCTTTCTACCTGTAATTAGACAGGCCGCGATGGTGTTCTTGTGAATATCCATATCACAACAACGCTCGTAAATAATATTCATTGAAAGACCCTCCAATGATTTAAATTTACGGCGGGCTTCCTGTAAAGTATTAATCTACCCTACGTGCTCATGGCAACAATTTGTGGTGCAAGCAGGAAGCCTTAATCAGTCTATAA
>LOEW01000211.1 GCA_001516045.1 Desulfosporosinus sp. BRH_c37 | reverse complement strand
GCGTACTTCAATAAAAAAGAGGATGATATCTCAGAAAGTCTGAAACACATCCTCAAGCCAGGTAATTTCTTAAAATAGCCGGAAACCGAAACCAAGGGCTGGAACGCAACAGCGTCCCGATCCGATTGACTGAGGGGCCAACCCTCAATCAATCGTTGGATACAGCCGGTCCCGACGGTAGCATGGAACCGATTATCGACAGGTATTCAGCACAAGATCACAATTAGATAATGGAGACATCAAGGAGTAAAACAACCGGCAACGCCGATAATTTAACTCCCTGATGGTTTTTCCCTCTTTGTATATGATAAATCCCTGCGGGATTTAGGTGTTATGCGCTGGATCACCGGTGGTGCTCCTCACGTGAAGCGCTTGTCCCCCATAGGAGCGGGCCTGATTATCAACGATATAGGCATAATCATGCTTTGCTTATTGGCTTGCAATCCGATAGGTTGATGTCATTCAGCGACTTCTATACCCCCCTTGTCATTAATTTTTAAGTTTAATGATTTAATAAACTCATTAAACGTGGTGGTGTATTCGTAGTAATCACTACTTAGTACTTTTAAATTCTCGTTAAATTTATCATAAAAACTGACGTTCTTCATTTGCTCCTTCATATTTTTATCCATTCTGAAAGTTTTTTGCCATGACGACTGCATAGCAGTATCGCTATTCATCTTGTTCATAGTCTCAAAGAATTTCTCTCTTTCAGCAAGAAGTTCTTCAGTAGTGATGCCAATCCACTTTTTAATATTTTCAGCTAAATATCTCTCCATCTTTTCCATGTCTTGGTTTGTCAAATTTTCATACAGCTCTTTCATTTCTTCCGGATACTCAAGGCCTTCAACTTCATCTAAAAATTTCACTAAATTGAGCCAGGCTTCTTCTTTTTCTTTAGTATCTATAGAGGCATTTAGAAAAGGACTATATTGAATGACAAGCATTTTACCAAAATTCCCAGGAAAAATGCGTTGCAACTCTCATCATTCAAAAATTTAAGCATTTGTATAAATTTTTCAAGTTCGGGATCCTCCCACTTTGAGATGCGTTCATCGCTTTAGATGCCAATTGTACAAATTAAAATTAAACAATTATAATATAGTTGTTGTCCAGCCCTGAGCAGAGGATGGATATTAAATATTGGAGGTTAAACCCATTTAGCGAGATGGTAGGGATTAGAGCTCCTGGCATTTGGAGATCTTGAGATGATGGTCAGCGAATACTGTCCAGTTATGGCAACTTTTGGCGGGAAAAAGGGGCAACACTGTTCAGACTAAGGGACATTTCTTTCGCGGCGTACTATTATGAGGAGGAACGAATGGGTATTGAAGATAAAGTCCTAAATAAACTAGATTTTCCTAAGGTATTGTTGCGTTTAGCTGATAATTGTATCTTGCCACGCGCACAGGAACTCGCTGTTGGCTTAAAACCATTTGTCGATTATGAATCGGTACGTTCGGCATTGCAGGAAACGGAAGAGGGTAAGAATCTTTTGCGAGGAAATCCCCTTTTTTCAGTTCGTGGGGCCAAAGAAATCCGTCCCTATATCGAGCGTTGTTTGCGCGGAGGGGTAATGCTTGGGGAGGAACTATTAGAGATTAGAGATACACTGCGAGTCGGGCGAAAAATAAAACAACTTCTTTTGGAATTCAAAGAGGATTTTCCTGGATTATGGGAGATCGTGTTAGCTATCGAACCCCAGAAGGATATTGAGGATGAGATCGCTCGCAGCATTTCTGAAGATGGAAAGGTTGCGGACAATGCATCCCCAATACTTGCAGAACTAAGGCGTTCACTAAATCGCCTTCAACATCGTATTCGAGAAAGCTTAGAGGGGACCTTGAGGAATTCCTCGTATCAGAAAATGCTCCAAGATTCTATTATTACGCAACGTTCGGATCGCTATGTTCTCCCTATTAAACAAGAATATCGCACAGCTTTTCCTGGGATTGTCCACGATCAATCAGCGAGCGGTGCAACGTTGTTTATTGAACCTATGGCTGTGGTACATCTGGGCAATGAGCTGCGCGAAGTGATTTTGAAGGAACAGCGTGAGGTTCAGCGAATTCTCCAAATGCTCTCCGCTCAAATTGAGGCCCGTGGTGATGCCGTGGCGGAACTTCATGAAGCCCTAGGCAAATTAGATCTGGTGGTTGCCAAAGCGCATTTGAGTGAAGCAATGAACGCAGGTGAGCCGGAATTAGTCTTGGGGCAACACATTAAGCTTGTTCAAGCTCGGCATCCATTGATTGCAGGGAAGGTTGTTCCTCTTTCGGTAGAACTAGGGATAGATTTTGATACGTTAGTAATTACCGGGCCGAATACTGGAGGAAAAACGGTGGCCCTGAAAGTAGTCGGGCTTATGGCGGCCATGACTCAATCAGGTCTACACATTCCGGCGGAAAGCGACTCTCGTATGGGGGTATTTACCCAGATTTTTGCTGACATTGGGGACGAACAGAGTCTCGAACAATCCTTAAGTACATTCTCCGGACATATGAAAAACATTGTAGAAATAATCAACCAGTCAGACGGACTATCTTTAATATTGCTCGATGAGCTTGGGGCTGGGACTGACCCGACTGAAGGGGCAGCACTCGCGATGGGTATTTTGGCTGAATTGCATGAACGAGGCTGCCGAACGGTCTCTACAACTCACTATGGTGCCTTAAAGACATTTGCTTATGAAACACCGCGTGTTAAAAATGCGTCGGTGGAATTTGATATGGAGACCTTGCGTCCGACTTATCGGTTGTTAATTGGAATTCCTGGTAAAAGTAATGCGTTTACGATTGCCGGAAGGCTGGGTTTAAGCGAGCAAGTCCTTCAAAAAGCCAATACGTTTGTAACGGAACGGGAAATGCAAGTGGCAGATCTCATCGAAAACCTTGGAGAAACCCACCGAGAGATAGAATTAGAAAAACAAATGGCCAAAAAAGGGCGGCAAGCGGTAGAAAAGGAAAGTAAGGCTCTGGAAGAAAAGACAATGCGTTTGGACGAGGAGTTTGAAATCCTATTGGCTTTAGCAAAGGATGAGGCCAGTGAGCTTATTCGAAGTGCTAAACGTGAAGCAGATGAGTTAATAGAAGAGTTAAAAGAGGCCCTTAAAAAAGATAACAAACAACAACAAGATATTGAAAAGGCGCGTCAGGGATTTCGGCGTATCTCAGCGAGGCTTGATAATGGCCGACAAGTTAAACGCTCGGGCAGCGAATTATCGGCAAATCAGATTAAGCTTGGGCAAACGGTTCAGATGACTAAAATTAGGCAGAAAGGGCAAGTCCTAAAGCTCCCAAATTCTAACGGAGAAGTACTAGTTCAAGCAGGTATTATGAAAGTCATGGTTCCGTTGACCGAATTAAAGTTAGCCCATGAGGAAAGAAAGACTCCACCTAAATATTCCCGCGAAACGAACATCGGGCTTCAAAAGGCTGAGGTGCTGCGCAGCGAGATTGATTTAAGAGGGATGCTCGTGGAGGAGGGGACATATGCCCTAGACAAATATCTAGATGATGCTATTCTTGGCGGAATCGGTGTGATTTACGTTATTCATGGTAAAGGAACAGGGGCTATGAGATCGGGTATACAGGATTTTTTGCGAGGGCATCCACACGTTCGAAGCTTTAGAATCGGGGAATATGGAGAAGGGGACTCTGGAGTTACGGTTGTTGAGCTAAAGTAGAAAATGAGAAGGGCAGATTTGCCCTTCTCTCGAAATGAACGTCTATTAAGTTAGTTTTAATTTGACAATATTAGAAGATGGGCCTACTCCCGATCCTTTTGGGTCCTGAAAAGAGGCCCAAAAGAGATAATCACCGGGTTGGGGTGTTTTATTGTTTAGCACAAGTGAAAAGGAAAGGGATCCCATAGAATTCTTCAGGGATATGCTTCCTATTGGCTGATCTGGACGCTGAATGAAAAGAATAACAGGATAATTATCACTTCCTGGGGGGTTACTCATGGGGATAACCACATGAGAAGTTTTTGAATTATATTCTACTTGTTTTAGTACGGGCGATGGGAGAGCGGATGCATCAAGCGCAGGGTCAGTAGTTATCGGTGGTTCTATTAGCGGATCTGGACTAGTAGGAGCCGTCTCAGTAGGGGGTTTGTAAGGAGCCTCATTCTGCGGCCATGTCCAAGATGAATCCCGGCCGGGTAAATTTAAGAACGTTTTGGTTAAAGTATTCTCTGAGTCTGAAGGCGCTAACATGTTCGGATGATCTTTGGCTACATCTTTTTGAATCCATACATCACTTACCCGAGTGGGGAAATCCCCCTCGGCTGCAATCTCCGTTGAGATAAACGCGGTTGGAGTTAAACTGCTGGGAAGTAACCCTGATTTCGTATCAAAGGAACCGGTTACGATCCCCGAGGGGGCTGTAAACTTTGATTGTACAGGAAGATCTTGAAGAGCGACAGTCATGACCTTTTTCCAGATTTGAGCTGGGTAGCTACCACCATAAACATTTCGTAAGTAATGTTGTCCGTCTGGGTCAGAATCGTAGCCCATCCAGACAATTCCAGCGTAATTAGGGGTATACCCAGCAAACCAGGCGTCTGGATTACCGGATTTATATCCGTATTTATCAGGGTCTAATGAAGTGGTACCAGTTTTCCCAGCAACTGCCCAGTTACCAATTCGGGCACTATAAGCTGTTCCATCTGTTACTACGCTTCGTAACATGTCATTGATGATATAGGCTGTCGTTTCCTTCATTACGCGATTTTTGGTAATTTTTGGAGTAATTAAGGTATTTCCCTTGGCATCCAAGACTTTAATTATGGCATGATCAGTAACGCTGACGCCGTTATTGGCATAAACTCCGTAAGCAGAAGCCATGTCAAGTGTGGATACAAGTGGGGTCCCTAAGGCTAAGCTCAAAACACGATCTTGCTGTTCTAGAGGAAGTCCAAGATTATCTTTACCGAACTTCCAGCCATAATCGACCCCGATGAGGCTTAAAAGTTTAACAGCATAGACATTGACTGAGTCTTCAAGGGCATAGCGCATGGTAATAAGGCCCTTCCAACCTTTATCTATCGTATCGAAATCAGTGGGTGCCCAGGCTTTCCCGTTTCCCCCGTCGTATTTTACGGGCATATCGTCAAGAACAGTACCTGGGAAATAGCCCCCTTTCTCAATGGCTGGTCCGTAGACGACCAAGGGTTTGATCGTTGATCCAGGTTGCCGTTTGGATTGCCAAGCTCGGTTCAGCCCACGGGTCGTATAGTCCCTCCCGCCGACCATTGCCTGAATCGATCCTGTCGAAGGCTCAACGATAGTCATAGCGCCTTGGATCTTTGTGCTATCGATTCCTTTGGGAAAATTGGCCGGGTCAGCAAATGCAGCTTCCGCAGCTGCCTGAATTTTGGAATCAACTGTCGTGTAAATTCTTAAACCACCACTGAAGATTTGATCAGGGGTTAAATTATAGGTACTTTCCAGTTCTTCAATAACGTAATCTACAAAATAGGGAAATTTATAATTTGCATCGGAGACTGTCGTTTTTTGAGCACCACCAAGGGTTTTCTTCATGGTATCAACATAGGTGAACGGGGTATCTTTGTACGTGTTGTACTCTTGGGCGGTAATAATTCCAGCATCCCGCATCACCCCGAGGACGATGGAGCGTCGATTTTTGGCTGCATCGGGATGGAAATAGGGATTATACTGACTGGGGGCCTGCGGTAAACCTGCTAGGAGTGCAACTTGATCAGGTTTTAAATTATTGATATCTTCACCAAAGTAGGTTTTGGCTGCGGCTTGGATCCCGAATGACGATTCACCAAGAAAAATTTTATTAAGATAAAACGTGAGAATTTCATCTTTTGTGTATTCATGTTCAAGTTGAATTGCAAGAATCGCTTCCTGAATCTTACGAGTCAGCGTTTTGGCGGTGGGATTTTCGATAAAAGCGTTACGAGCAAGTTGAATGCTGATGGTACTCGCCCCTTCTTTAGCACTTCGAGAGCGAATGTCGTTTAGTGCAGAGCCAATGATCCGGATGGGATCAACTCCGAAATGTTGATAAAAGCGTTTGTCCTCAACTGCAACAAACGTCTTCTTAACAAGCTCGGGGATTTCGGAAGAAGAGACAACCTGGCGGTTTACGAGTCCATGCAACTGATCAATTTGGACGTTGTCTTTGTCGAATACATAGGATGTCTGTTTTTGGTTATCTAGTGTAGCAGGATCCCATTTAGGAGTAGTGGAGGCAGCACGTCCAACGAAAATTGCTAAGCAAATCAGCATAAGTATCATCGAAGTGAGAATGGCTAGGAGAATGACTCGTAGCTTTGAAGAACGCTTTTGGCGCTGTGGACTCGTTCGTTTCCGGGATGATGGCATAATTTAAACCTCCTATAGTGAAAAGAATGAGGTTAGCGGGAATTAATAATCTCCTGAATTATATCATACTTCTACAAATCTAAGGAAATCCTTAAAAGATGAGTTAAAAAAAATAACCGATTAGTTGCGAGTCCGACTTAGACACGATATAATACAAAAAGATACTAACGTATATAGCTAATGGTATGATTGAGAAAAGATTTGGCTGAAGGTAGCAGAGAGTCGGTGTAAGGTGCAAACCGACCCAGAAACCAAGAGGTACACCTCATGACTGGAGTTAACAACTCTCGGATAAGCTCGTTATCGCTGATTAAGCTGGATGTCCGTTATAATAATTGTGGCATCAATGTGGGTGGTACCGCGGAAGAGTTTTCGTCCCTCAACCTTGAGTTGGGGGATTTTGTTATTTCCGCAGATGTAAGGTTTTGGATACAAATAATAACTAAGGGGGATTAATTTAATGGATTTTTTTAAGGAATTACAGGATCGGGGACTTGTTTATCAACATACGAATGAGGAAGCATTGCGTAAAAGATTAGCAACTGGTCCAATGACGTTGTATTGCGGATTTGATCCGACCGCTGACAGCTTACATATTGGAAGCTTGCTGCCCATTTTGGTCTTGAAGCGGTTCCAACTGGCGGGACATATACCCATAGCATTAGTGGGCGGAGGAACGGGTTTAATCGGCGATCCTAGCGGAAAAGCATCCGAGCGGATACTTAATCCCAAAGAGGTTGTTGAACAGTGGGCCGGTAAGATTAAAAATCAACTTGGACATTTCTTGGACTTTGAATCCAAAGAAAGTCCTGCAATTGTAGCAAACAATTATGACTGGTTAGGCTCACTGCAAGTTATTGAATTTCTACGGGACATAGGTAAGAACTTTCCATTAGGGAGCATGTTGGCCAAAGACTCGGTAGAAGCACGAATGAATAAAGGAATATCTTATACTGAATTCAGCTATATGATTTTACAATCTTACGATTACCTGAAACTTAATGAAGTGTACGGTTGTGAGATGCAGGTGGGTGGAAGTGATCAGTGGGGCAATATTACAGCGGGAATTGAATTAATTCGACGCACTTCAGTCAATCAAGCAAAGGAAATGTATGGATTGACAATGCCGCTCGTCACGAAAAGTGATGGAGTAAAATTCGGAAAGACAGAATCAGGCGCTGTTTGGTTAGATGCCGAAAAGACATCTCCTTATAAATTCTATCAATTCTGGATGAACACGGATGATCAGGATGTTATCAAATTCCTTAAATATTTTACGTTCTTAACGTTAGACGAGATTGCAGAATTGGCAGAAGGTGTAGAAAAGGAACCTGAAAAGAGAAGGGCTCAACGAACATTAGCTGTAGAAGTGACAAAGCTAGTTCACGGACAAGACGCTCTTGCACGGGCAGAAAAAATCTCAAGTGCTCTTTTTGGAGGAGGCCTTAGCAATCTCTCTGCTGCGGAAGTTGAAGAAGGGTTTAGTGAGGTGCCTTCGGCAACTCTCGATAATTCTGAAATTAGCCTTGTCGATTTACTAATTCAAGCGGGCGCAGTCACTTCTAAACGTCAAGCCAGAGAGGCAATAGAGAGCGGGGCAATCTATATTAACGATATTCGATACACAGATATAGAAACGTCTGTGCTTAAATTAGAACGTCTAGATGGAAAGTATCTTGTCATACGCCGCGGAAAGAAGAATTATTATCTGATAAAATTTAAATAATGATTATCAATTCGGCATTTACGTTTAATTTAGGCAATGTAAGCGTATCATCCGATAATTAACCGCTACTAAGGTTTAGTCTTCTTAAAGCCTTAGTGGCGGCTTGCAACTGGAATAGTTCACTAATCATGAGCAGTAGTGGGTTTTCCTAAAACATTATAAAGATACCTTAAAAAAGTAGTTGACAAAGATAGTAATCAAATGTTAGTATATTCAAGTGCCGCAAAACATGATACTCAAGCTCAAAGCTAATACGGTACGTAACTAGGGGTTCAGACAAATTAGTTATTGACAACGCGAGTTGAAAATGCTAAGATACAATTCTGGCCCAAGAGCCAATAACCACTGTGGTCTTTGAAAACTAAACAACAAGGACAGCCAATGAGGAAACTCGTAAGAGTTTCAAAAGAAATCATGAGCGAATCATCTTCTTCAAGTGAGAAGTTTGAATAACTTTTTTTGGAGAGTTTGATCCTGGCTCAGGACGAACGCTGGCGGCGTGCCTAACACATGCAAGTCGAACGGAGAATTCAATAAGCTTGCTTAGAGAATTCTTAGTGGCGGACGGGTGAGTAACGCGTGGGTAACCTACCCATAAAGCCGGGACAACCCTTGGAAACGAGGGCTAATACCGGATAATCTTAAGCTTTGGCATCAAAGTATAAGGAAAGGTGGCCTCTAAGTATGCTACCGATTATGGATGGACCCGCGTCTGATTAGCTAGTTGGTGGGGTAAAGGCCTACCAAGGCGACGATCAGTAGCCGGCCTGAGAGGGTGAACGGCCACACTG
>LOEW01000210.1 GCA_001516045.1 Desulfosporosinus sp. BRH_c37 | reverse complement strand
AGATCGTAAACTTTATTCTTATAAGTGATATACGTCTCCTTGTCATTAGGCGCGATTTGGAGCAGCTTATGCTTCACTTCCTTAATGGTTTTATCCAGGATTTCACAGAGGAAGGCGATATGGTTGGCCCTGACCTTGAGCGAGGTATTAGTGAAGTTCGTTTTCATCCTCTCGTAGCCCTTGGCGGATGAGCTTTGTTGGAGCGATTCCAGCGAATCCTTCAGCTGATTGCTTCCGATCATCAGTTTTTCCCGGTACACTTCATATACAAAATCAAAAAACAGGCTGTCCACGTTCATGACTGCAATAAGAGCGATGATCTTCTGGGTCGCAATATCACTTTCTTCAAACAACTTATAGAAGCTTTTATCAAGGCTCTTTACACGGGTGGAAACCGTATTGAAAATCTGAATAGCCCTAGCCGTCGTCGGTGCCGCAAAGATATTTTCTTCAATATTCATGGCCTTGATTTCATCCATTTTTTTACCTGAGTTCAAAAGCTGAATCACTTTACGAAATTCGGAAAACCAGAAGGAACGTTTAACCATGCCTGCGCTGTATTTTCTTTCCACGTTAATTCCTCCCAAGAGCTTTCCTTATATCATTTTACAGAAGCGTCTGTCCCCTTATCAGGACTTTCAACGACTTCCATGATATCTCCGACATCACAATGAAGCGCTCGGCAGACTTTAACCAGTACCTCCATGGAGACATAATCATTATTTGATAATTTCGTCAGGGTATTGGGACTGATGCCTGTGGCTAACCGAAGATCGGTTTTCTTCATTCCCTTATCAATCAGCAACTTAAACAGTTTGTTGTAGCATACATCCATAGATAAACACCTCTGCTTTGATGGTTGGGAAATTATTTAGAAAAAACTTCCAGAACTATTATAGCACCACGTACAGTTCCATTAACAGTTAAATAAATATAGATTTGTACGAATTTATCCCTTAAAGTAATATTTGTTATATAGCTTCATGAATAAAAAAAGAGGCACCACCGACAAGATAGACTCTTTCCGCATCTGGGTGCACTGAATGAACCTAGGGGGATAAGCCATAAAAACCTTGTATATATGGAAAAATGATGTGCAAAAAATTGTTGCCAATTTGCACATCATTACCTCGCCATATTTAGATTTAATCTCATTCCTTATTGATCATAACCCATAATCTCTTGGCAATGTGCCTGGATCACTTGATGAAGATACTTTTCTAATGTCCATCCCACGGTATTTTCAGTTTCTTTTTCATAAACCTGTTTCATAAGTTTAAATACTGGTTTATCAATTTTGAGAAATTGCTGTTTATTAATGACAACTTCGGATTCTTCTACAGTAAAGATTCTGGAGCATCCTGACGATGACCATCGGGTCAACTCGATTATCTCTTCAGTAAGCCTAGTAATTTCTAGTATGTTCTCTACAAAGAATATGAATTTTTCAGAATATTTTCTATCACCATCTATTACATACAAAACAGTTAATGCATTCGGGCATGAACTTAACTTGATAATATTATAATTATAATGAAAATCTAGACGACTAACCGTAGTTCCAATCTCACAGATGTTTTCTAATTCATCAAGGGTGACCTTAGTGCTTATCTCAAAATCTTGATCCTTTTGACGTAAGAAAGCGTAACCATCCGAAGGTAATATATTAAGGAATCGACATAATTTTAGAACGAATTGCTTAAATTGACCTTTATGAAAGACTTTGTTTTCGTATTGAAGTGTAACTTCTGTACTCACAATACGTTACCTTCTTCCTCTTGCTTTATAGAGAATTATCCTTCTGTGTAGTGCTTGAAATTTGCACTAATTATTTTTATAATTATCTATACGCTCTTGGCAACGCGACTTGATCACCTGGTTAAAATACTTGTCAAACGATCCAACAGAATTTTCAGTTTCCTTTTCATAAACCTGTTTCATAAGCTCAAATAATGATTGTTCAATTTCAATAAATTCCCGTTCACTAGTTGCCTCATCACTTTGGCAGGCACCGACCCTAACTATTATTCCCTCCACAGAAGGTTCGATAGATCGTACTAAGGTCAACTCGCCAGTCCCTTGTTCACTGAGTCTTGTTAGCTCCAAAGTGTTCTCTGTCAAGAATATGATGTGCTTAGCATTTTCTATATCACCCTTAATATTGTAGGTAATATTCAAAAGATTTGAGTACAACTGAAGTCTAAACTTTATGATATTAAAACTAGAGTGGAATGCAAGACAACTAACCATCTTGCCGATCTCACAGATATTCATTAGGTCGTCAACTGTAGATAATGTACTTGTCTCAAAATCATCACCTTTTCGGTGTATCAAAATAAAAAGGTCGGTTATCGATAAACTACAAAACCGAGCAAATTTCAGAGCGAATTGCCTAAATTGACCTTTGGGAAAGACTTTGTTCTCATATTGATGTTCGACAAATGTCACCTTCACACATATAGCCTCCAATATTCATGTTAATTTCGCATTTAAGACAAAGTCCTTCCCCAACAAATCCTTCATGCATATAACCCTAGGTCTGTTGGAAAATGTAGACTGACTGGCGTGTAGGCAATTCCAACAGACCGGATCTACCGAAATGGAGACAATTTAGCATACTGCAAGAGCATGGCATTCGGCCAAGTGGACCGAAACTAGGGAAACCGTTAAGCAAAGCCCTCATAAAGAAGGCTGAAAAGACCATTCTTAATCGCAACCATAACGTTGAGTAACCACAATTAACTATAAATTAACTCCAAGTGGCCACTCATTGTTAAAGGTTACTATTACTGCCGAAATGAAAATAACTCAATGAAAAAATTGCTTCTCCTCATCTACTAAACCCAATGCAACTTCTATTAAGGCAGTGAGATGCATCATTTTCATACCAAGTTTGTAATGCTTATTCATGTCAACAAACTGGTCCATGCAGTTATGGCAAGGGATGCATCCAATTGTCGCACCGGTAGCCACTAATTGATCAACTTTAGGTTTGGCTTTAACCATACGCATTGCTTTAGATTCAGCGACAGCACCCGCTCCCCCACCGGCTCCACAACAAAGATTATACTCCCTGTTAGGAAACATTTCGCGAAAATCCATTACAGTATTACTCAATACATAGCGCTGAGGCTCAACAATCCCCTCTTTACGAACCGTATTACAGGGATCATGTAGGGTTACTGGGATTGTATTTCTGGTCTTATCTAGTTTTAATGTGCCATCTTTAATCCAATCTTCATACAACTCCATTATATGACGAACAGGAAGCTGTTTCCCTTTCCAATAATCACGCGCAAACACTCTGGTCGATCGGAACGCGTGACCGCATTCTGTGACAATAATTTCTTTAGAGTTTAACCTCTCTGCTTCTTCAAACATCGGGCGTGAAATTTCAGCAAATTCATCATTTTTACCCGTAAACAAACAAATATTAGTAGCATCCCAGCGCTTAGAGCTAATCGTAAAGTTTGCTTTGGCGGCGTGGAAAACATTTAGTATACTTTGCAGATCAGCTGGATAATGTTTAATCTCCCGAGCATTGAATCCGAAAAAGAAGTCTGCATTAGGAACATCTAACGGAATCTTATAAGTCGGATCCTTCAAATCTTCCTGCATCATTTCTTCAATCCATTCTAATGTCTCATCATAATCAGTTTGTTCGACACCCATCTGATTACCTGTCCGTATATGATCATCCGCAATAACTTGCAAATAACCTGGTGCCTTTTCCACTTTTCCTCGGAAGGCTCTCGTGAGTGCGTTCATATTCACTCCCATTGGGCATTCCACGGTACATCGATTACACATCGTACAATTCCAGATAAAGGGATCATTTTCTGCTTCTTCTCGCATACCTAGAGCTACTTTGCGTATGAACTTACGAGGATCTTGATCATTATGAAGATCACTATAAACACAACCAGCCGTACACATACCGCAAGTAAGGCAATTAGAAAAATCGTAGCCATGCAATAATTCTGCTATTTCATCACGTAAGGTTGGATCTAAACTTTTAATTCTTATTGGTTCCCCCATCTTACAGTCCCCCCGACATTAATTAGTATTTAAAATCGCACATGGAAAATACCGGGCCATTATTCTTCATCTCAGCCCTTTACCAAGAACGCTTGGAGATCTTCTATGCTAATATGGTTACTGATAAATCTACAGGAGTAATATCTATTAATAAGTCAATTAAAAGTACAAAATTTTATCGGCACTGATTAAGGCCTGAGCTGCCAGTGGCAGTTTTACCGGCACAATGAAGTCTTCCATTTGAGATGTGTCTTCAAGATTTTTGGAGATACCATCGATAACATTAAATGTAGCACATGAAACGATATTTACTCCTAATTGATCCTTAACAAAACGAGCCATTAATTCAAGATTATCTGGAAGCGCATCCTTAGTTACACCTTCCAGCTGACTAGCGACTAATTCTTTAAGATCATCCGTTAATTTAAGGGTTGCTAACGAGCCTTTTTTAGACATTTCTACTCCATAAGGCCCGTAATATACAGTCACATTTTCAATCTTGGCAATATGTTTGGACATAAAAGCGACTACATAAGAAGCGTACTGATTATATGGTTTATCCAGGCCACTGTTAACTATAATTAATAGGTTTTTAATACTTTCCATTTTTTCTCCTCCTCTGAATATCTGATATTACTCCTAAGATATCTAAACCCTATTAAAGGTATCTCCTAATTTATTTTCCACATTCATCATGATGCTGGTGCTCGTGACAAACAGAGCCAGTAGATTTAAGCATACCTTGTAAATAGCTATTTGCTGCGGTTTCGGAACTTCCTCGAGCACCTGTTATAACCTCAATACCTTTATCGTTGAAGATGTTGATGGCGCTGCCCCCCATGCCTCCAGCAATAATCACATTAACTCCCATATCATTTAAGAAATTAGGTAAAAAGCCAGGCTTATGTCCGGGGTTTGTTATGGATTCGCTCTTGATAATTTGATTGTTTTCTGCTTCAAAGATATTGAAACCCTCACAATAACCAAAGTGTTCTGAAACCATTCCATTCATACTTGCCACTGCAATTTTCATTTTTTTTCCTCCATTTTTTCTAAAATATTTGCTATATCATCAAGCCAATTACTGTCAAAAAGTTCTATCAAACCTTTATCACAGCTAGTTGCCATCTTGGGATCAATTGGCAATTTGGCAAGAATATCTATGTTGAGTTTTTGAGCAATTTCCTCAATATGGCTATCACCAAATATTTCATATTTCTTTTCGCAGTCCGGGCACTTGAAATATGACATATTTTCAACTACTCCAAGGATGGGTATGTTCATCTTTCTAGCCATCTTGACTGACTTGGATACTATCATTGAAACAAGCTCTTGCGGAGAAGTCACAATTATGATTCCATCCACTGCAATGGACTGGAAGACAGTAAGCGGTACGTCACCTGTCCCGGGTGGCATATCAATAAACATGAAATCTACATCGCCCCAGATTACCTCTGTCCAGAATTGCTTAACTGTACCAGCGATAATAGGGCCTCTCCAGATTACAGGGTCCGTGTCATTTTCCAAAAGCAGGTTAATCGACATAATATCGATGCCTGTTTTGCTTTTGATAGGTAATAGACCTAATTCATTTGCTGTTGCTTTTTTATTTATTCCAAAAGCTTTTGGTATAGACGGTCCAGTAATATCGGCATCCAAAATCGCAGTATTATGGCCTCTTCTGTTCATTGTAACAGCGAGCATCGATGTTACTAGCGATTTACCAACACCGCCTTTTCCGCTAACAATACCAATCACTTTCTTGATTTTGCTCAGTTCATGTGGTTTTTCAGAAAAATCTATTGGTTTTTCTTTCCTTTCGGCACAATCATCGCTGCAGGTGTTGCATTCTTGATTACAATTTTCACTCATTGGATTCTCTCCTTAACCTAATTTTCATGAAATAGTATTTTGATAGTTTTTTCAAAAATATCTTTTGTAGCGCGCCCTGCTTCGCAATCCATATCAACAATACTCTGTCCCTTATTGATGGCATTTACTGCTTCTGGGTCAAAGGGTATTCTTCCAGCAAAAGGAAGATTGAGTTTCTGGCAAAACGATTCAATTTTAGCTGTATTTTCAAGGTTGGTATCATATTTATTGATGCATATGGCGATTCGCGTTTGGAATTTTTCTGCGGTTTTAATGATGCGTTCCATATCACTGATTCCCGAAACAGACGGTTCAGTAACGATTAAAACCATATCAACACCACTAATCGAGGCGATCACTGGACATCCTATACCTGGCGATCCATCAATGATTGCAAGCTCAAGGTCTGTAATCACTGCCGATTTCATCTGCTTTTTTACTTCGGTTACCAGCATCCCTGAGTTGCCACTTCCCATTCTAAGTTGAGCAGTAGAAAATACCGAGCTATCCGAATACAACATTAATTCTCCAGCTAAGACCGGTTTTAAGGAGATGGCTCCCTCAGGGCAAATAGATTCGCAAACACCACAGCCTTCACAAGCATAGTCATCAACCTGATAAGCAAGACCCATATGTATTGCATTGAAACGGCAATTTTGTATGCATAAATCACATTGCACACATAAATTCGGATTTATGACGGCCTTAGGCAATCCATAATAGTTTGATCGTTTGCCTTCCGACGACTGATTCATAATCAAATGCAAATTAGGGGCATCCACATCACAATCCGCATAGACCTTTGCCTTAGCTAACTTAATAAATGCGCTGGCAATCGTTGTTTTTCCCGTACCACCCTTGCCACTAAGGATTAATAGCTGTTTCATACCTGCACCTCCTTAGTCACAATTTGAAGCAAGGTAGAGAACATATCTCGATACTTATTGTTTTCTCTAACTAAAATCAACGCCTTTGAGTTTAGAGTTCCTAGCTCATGATCGAAAGGAATCTTGCCTATAATTTTAATATTTTTTTCTAGGCAGAATTTTTCTGACGGATTTTCCCCATCTATACACTTGTTTAGCACCACGCCATGCGGTTTATTAAATAACTTTACCAGCTCATAAACCATATTTAGATTATGAACACCAAACAAAGTAGGCTCTGCTACCATTATGCAATAGTCCGCATCTTTGATGCTGTCCATGACAATACACGCACTCCCTGGAGGGCAATCAATAAAGGTCAGTTTATCTTGATGGGTATCCTGCAAAATTCTTTTGATAATGGGGACGCCGGACTTTTCACCTGTTTGTAATATCCCAGTAAGGACAGTGACATTTTCTGAAACACCACTTTGAACTTCACCGATGATGATTTCTCTCTCCGATAAGGCCTTCTCAGGACAGAACAACACACATCCTCCGCAGGAATGACAAACTTCATTAAACACCTTTAGTTTATTAATGATATAGGCTAAGGCATTGAATTTACAGAAATCAATACATTTACGGCAGCCATTACAAAGGCTTTCATCAACAAAAGGAACCTTAATTGAGATTCCTTCTGATTGAATATCTACTGGCTTGAAAAACAGATGCCCGTTTGGCTCTTCAACGTCACAGTCTATATAAACTGATTCCGTTGCAGACGCAGCCAAATTTACAGATAGAAGTGTTTTTCCTGTGCCGCCCTTGCCGCTTAGCACAGCTATCTTCATACTATTTTCCTCCGTGACCATGAAATCCGGGATGAATATCTACCAGAAAAGAAAGCTTTCCTTCATTTAATGCATCGATATTATCCTTAATAGAATCGTTGATTGTCTTATACAGTTGAATATTCGCTGCTCTAATGACTTCTGCAGCATTCTCGCCGCATCGCGGGGTAAGTAAGGCATTTACCTTGTTATCTACAACGGTCTGCGCAGCTTTGATCCCTGCACCTCCTTGACTGGCTACTGCGCTATTATCGAGAAAAATACTTTCCTTTGATTCAGTATCATAAATTAAGTAATAGGGTGTGCGGCCAAAGGAATCGCAGACACCTGCTTCCATAGATTTGTCATTTACCGGAATTGCAATTTTCATGGAAATCCTCCTTAATACGTTTTTTTAATTGCTTCGTAATAATTATTGATTGCATTACGCAAGGCACTCACTCCAGGTTAGAGCAATGTGCCTTGCTTCATACTTTACTCACCACCGTTATCAGCTTCCATAGAATCTCTGCCACATCTATGTCTTCGATAACTGCCACACCCGCATGATTTTTCTTGACCGTCACAAAGCTTGTAATCTCCGCCCTCAATCCTTAAGACTTTTCCATTGACTAGAGACTCCGCGAGTTTTTTTCTGGCATCGTTATAAATCCGCTGAACGGTTGTACGTGCGATTTTCATTTGGTCAGCACATTCTTCCTGCGTAAACCCTTCTAAGTCAATAAGTCTTATCGTTTCATACTCATCAACCGTCATCGTAACAAAATGTTCTTGATTAATCGGAGAGTTAAGTGGTCCAAATCGGTTGCTTTCCGGCAAACAACACACTTTTCTCCATTTTCTTGGTCTTGGCATAATCCGTTCTCCTCAATTGCGACAAAAGTAACTGAAGCGTCGCACCATGCCACTTTTGCTGCCTCTTATAAGCTCTGTAATTGCTTGCTTATGCTATCAAGCTTACTTTCAAGCTGTTTTTTTTGCTCTTCCAACAACTCTTTATTTGTTTTGGATATGGTTGGTTCTGCTGCAAAATTTCTAAGGCCTCTTCTGGAACCAAATCCTTGTCCTAAACCAGTAGTGCTACTATCTGCCTTTGCTCCATTACAACAGCCTAAACCTCTTCCACTCGCCACTCCACGTCCCATAGGTCCTGTGCCATCTCTTCTTGGCATATTCATTCCCTCCTTATAGTTATCGACATATGCCCTTTACTATGATTTTATTATACTTCTTTTTGAACATATGTCAATAATAATCTGATAAAATTTTACATTAAGCCGTATATCATAAATACAACAACCGTTGACCCAGATGCATAGTGCACCTCAATCAGCGGTTGTATTTTTCTGCTTTTTGAACGTCGCAACAGGATTACGCCTTTTCCTTCTTTTCTTTAAGTGCGCGCCATATTTTTTCATAACTCATGGGCAGGCTTTTTATCTGTACTCCAATGGCATCAAAAATGGCGTTGGATATACAACCAAGTGTTGGGGTAGTCGCTCCCTCTCCAACCTCTTTTACTCCCCAAGGGGCATTGGGGTCCACAGTATCGACCAGTTCTGAGGCTATCACCGGAGGCATATCCAGTGCTGTAGGTAATCTGTATTCAGCGAGGTTTCC
>LOEW01000209.1 GCA_001516045.1 Desulfosporosinus sp. BRH_c37 | reverse complement strand
TCCAGACAGGTGGACCGGCTGGCGGGGGTCTCCCTGAACACATGTTGGATTTAGAGGTTGGTTACGATGAACTTAAAAAGTCCGGTTCAATGATGGGTTCAGGTGGGATGGTTGTAATGGACGAAGATACCTGTATGGTTGATGTCGTTAAGTACTACCTGGAATTCCTCACTGATGAATCGTGCGGCAAATGTGTGCCCTGCCGTGAAGGCATCAGGCAGATGCTTAAGACTATCACTAATATCACCCAAGGAAAAGGAAAAGAGGGAGATATCGAGCTTTTGGAGGAGTTAGCTAAGTTAGCCAGCAATGTGGCCCTATGTGGGTTGGGCAAGGGTGCACCTAGTCCGTTTTTAAGCACGCTAAAATACTTTAGAAATGAGTATGAGGCACATATCAAAGAGAAAAGGTGCACGGCTCTTTCCTGTAAGGAAAGGGGGGGCAAAGAAAATGAGTGAAATTATTGTCCGGATTGACGGAAAAGAAGTCAAAGCCAGGGAAGGAATGACCGTTTTAGAGGCAGCACGACAGGTTGGAATATCAATTCCGACACTTTGTGAACACGAGAAATTACAACCTTATGGGGCTTGCCGCCTTTGCACAGTAGAAGCAGAAGTGAACGGCCGGACAAATCTCGTTGTTTCCTGCCTTTACCCGGTGGAAAAAAATTTGATCGTCAGAACTAGGTCTGAGCAAGTAGATAGTTTTCGCAAACTTATCTTGGAGCTCTTGCTGTCTCATGCTCAGGATGCCCCGGCATTGCTGGATTTGGCTCAAGAGTATGGAGCAGACAAAGACCGTTTTGACAAAGAACCCTCATTTTGCATTCATTGTGGTCTATGTGTAAGATACTGTACTGAGGTCAAAAAGAAGAACGCTATTGGATTTGTAGACCGAGGAATAATGCGGGAGATAAGCTTCATTCCGGACATAGCCTCTCAGGAGTGCTGGAAATGCAAAGAATGTTTTCCACTTTGCCCGACAGAGGCACTGCAAGCAGCTTACACTTTAGCTAAAGCATTCGCCTTTCCCTCACCTTCTTTGGAGCCAGCGCCAGCGGAATAGGCAATGATTAATACTTTTGAGTAACTCCGAATTTAAATTACCAACGCAGCGGAGAATCACTTCTGGGTGCAGCGAATTTAGATACCCGTCGTTACCTATCATGATGTTAGATCGGCTAAAGACGGAAATGACGTTCTACTCATCCATGATGACTGTCCCTGGATAGCTTACTTCAAGGATTACGGAGCACCGGGACAATGCCAAGCAGGGTGCGACAAGTGGTTTGAGACGGCGCTAAAGACAATATCTCCTAATTTTGATGTGCAGACTGAAAAGATAATGAGACTCACACTCACCGTACGGATATCGTAAGGGTCTAGACGATATTTATCCTATATTTTGGTCGTAGCGAAGAAAGCTGGTGTGATTATTAGATCACCCAGCTTTTCTCCTATGACTGGCCGGGCAATGTCCGGGAGTTGGAAAACGTTGTTTTTAATTATATATGGGAGTGGGCTCTCTAAGTTTGGAATGTGATGAACCATTCATAGTTTGTGCCAATTACTCCCGAACCAACCGAGATTGAATTAGAGGCATTGCGTCGAGTGGAGCCGATAATAACCATGGACTAGGGGACTTTCGATACCTCAAAACTTAATATAGAACAAGTGAACTCGTTCAACTAAAGTTGAACATCGAGACTTCGGTGACGTAAGTCTCCAGTGGAGACTTATGCCGAAGGCGCAGATCCACAGACGAATACTTCGCGCCGTAGGATGGAGTTTACCTCCTTCGCCGCCAAGTGTTTCTATTGGGAAAGGCGGCTCGGCGATACTCTCCACCGGAGACTATCGTCACCGAAGCAGAGCCGAGGTACCACTCCCACTTGTAGAAGTGGGAGTCTCACGATTAGATGAAATTAATTTATTGGAGGAAAAGAGATGAAACTTTCAGGAAAAGTGGCCTTAGTAACTGGTGCTAAGGATGGCATAGGCAAGGCTGTTGCCCTGGCTTTTGCTAATGAGGGAGCAGATGTTGCTCTAGTTAGTCGATCTATCACACGTGATGATGATGTCGTGCGGGAGATTGAAGCGCAAGAAAGCAACCGGTAAAGACACTATTGATTTTATTAAGTATCGTCAGTTGCAGGTGGAATGCAAGCCATATACCACGGAATTCTTTGAAGAAGTTATGGCACCTCCTTTGGATAAGTAATCTAAGTTTCTTGTTGACCGTATTTGCCTTTTTAAGGGCCAGATTTAGCCGAACACTTTTAGCTTAACAAGCATAAAGGTTTGTTATAGTTTTATGAGCGTGTATTTTTTAATAAATTTCCTGAGTGCATGCGCTACACCAAACCGCAGACCAACTTTTGGAAATACTTGGCTTGGAGTTGGCTGAAGAGATGGAAAAGTTATGAGCGGACGGGTTGTAGTCAAGAATGGGTAAATGCTTTCCAAAGCCACAGGTCAGTTTCTTAAGAGGAGCTTGTAGTTTTAGATTGTTTGTTATTTGAAAAGAGGGGTAAATAAACTGTAATAAGAGTCCAAGAGACTGTAGGGTGGTTAACGAAAAACGTGTCCACCCTACAGCCTCTTTAGTATTGTCAGACTTCCATGCCACTTTGGTGTCACGACATGGTGAATGAAAATGGGTTCCCGGTACTAATCGTTGTAAGCATCTATTGCTTGTGCAATCTTCTTAGAAAAAGTGTTATACTTGTTGTATAATTGTACCATCTATTTTGGTGATCTATTAACTTTCGCAAGTGTAATATATATTAAGGGGACGGCAAAAATGATAACGAGTAGCGTCTTGGACTCAATTCACGACGGGGTAATAATTGTTGCAATGGATTCAACAATACTCTATGCCAACCCAGCATATACCCGTAGTTTCGGGGTTCAGGTCAGTAAAGTGTTGGGACGAAAAGTATCTGAAATTGAGCCTAATTCGCACATTCTCGATGTGTTGCGTACTGGAAAGCCCGTTGTTGATGACCACACCCATATAGTTTCCGTTGGCAATGATATTGTGGCTAATATCGCCCCAATTTATGAACAAGGAGAAATGACGGGTGCTGTAGCCGTTTTCCGGGATGCTACCGAAGTAATGGCTCTTAAAGATTTGGTTACAAGGTACCACTCGGAACTTTTGGAGCTTCGAACACGGTTGTTGGATGTAGATAATGTGGTTTGGGATAGTCCTGCTATGCGGCGAATATCGGAACTGGCCCAACGGGTAGCCCTGGTAGATTCCACCGTGCTGATTTCCGGCGAATCAGGAACAGGCAAAGAAGTTGTGGCCAAATTGATCCATCGGGTAAGCCAACGCCATGAAGGACCTATGGTTGCTATAAACTGCGGGGCTATACCGGAAAACCTCTTAGAGTCTGAACTCTTTGGTTATGAAAAAGGATCATTCACTGGGGCTGGTCGGGAGGGTAAAGTGGGTCTACTTGAGGTAGCAGACAAAGGGACCATTTTGCTGGATGAGATAGGAGATTTACCACTTAGCCTGCAAGTCAAGCTACTCAGGGTGCTTCAGGAACAATGTTTTATGCGTATTGGCGGGGTTAAACAGGTCAAGGTGGATGTGAGATTTGTGGTTGCTACAAATCGTGATCTCAAAGCTATGGTTAAGCAAGGAACTTTCCGCGAGGACTTGTTTTACAGGTTAAATGTGGTGCCTATCCACATTCCACCTCTGCGGGAACGGAAAAGGGACATAGCCGGCCTCGTTAGGGTTTTTTTCCAAAAGTATAACGACAAGTATCACATCGAGAAGAGAATTCTGCCGGAAGTGATACGCTATTTCGAAACCTCCTATGACTGGCCGGGTAATGTCCGGGAGTTGGAAAACGTTGTTGAGCGTCTGGTGGTATCTTCTCGCAGTAACGTAATCAAGCTTGGCGACGAGGTTCTTAGTGATTATTTTGACCTGCGGGGAGACCAAGAAAGTCGCGTGATTGTAAGCGGTTTAATGGACATAAAAAAAGCGCGGGAACTTTTAGAACTGGAACTAATCCAAAGAGCTGCTCAAGTTTACAGTTCGACCCGCAGCTCTGCAGAAGCCCTGGGGATGGATCATTCAACAGTAGCTAGGAAAGCAAAAAAATTCGGGATAAAATTCCGAAGTAATTAAAGGTAGAAACCATGTGTCGTCAGAACACGCCGCCTGTTGCATTGCCGCAACAGGCTTAATTTTATTTACGATGGCAAGTATGAAGCACATTCAGCTCTGGAACGCAAAAGATGTTTAAGGTTTTCGTAGCATTTTCGCACCAGATGTCATAAGGGAACTCAATGTTTAGGCTACTCTTAAGTTGGCATGATCTTTGCATTATTATTTAATTTCAAGAAGGAGGAAAGCTTTGACTGAAGTAAATAGTGATAGATACTAAACATAGTGACTATCTGAACTAAATCCTCTATCAATTCTTGTTCTTCCGCCTTATCGGTTGAATCAATGATAGTGCTGTAGTTTCTTAATTACAAATCAAAAATATTGAGTGGCATTCTAAAGTGGTTTCGTGGCAACATGAGGGTCAAAAATAAATGGAGGGGATGAAAAATGAGGTACGCAGATACAGGGTATAACTTAGAAATTGATTTATCAACAGGAAACATTGAGAGGGTAGAAACAGACCCAAAAATAACTGAACAATATCTTGGGGGGCTAGGTTCTAACCTCAAGATATTGTGGGACAGGGTTCCACCGGAAGTTGACGCCTTTGATCCAGAAAATCTACTAATCTTTAGCTCCGGTCTATTATGCGGCACAGCTGCCCCGGGTGCCACTCGCGCCATTTTTAGTACTGTTTCTCCAATAACTGATTTGGTTGGATTTTCAATGATGGGTAGTTTTATCGCGGGTGAGCTGAAAAATGCCGGTTATGATAAAGTGATTTTTCGCGGTAAGTCCCCCAAGCTGGTTTATCTGTGGATAAACAATGATAAGGTAGAATTACGTGACGCCAGTCATCTTCATGGTAAAGGCACACATGAAACTGCAGATATTATCCGGCAGGAGTTAAATGAGCCGAAAGCCCAGGTGGCTGCTATTGGTCTTGCCGGTGAGAACAGGGTTAGATTCGCCTCCATAGAGCACGAATGGTCTAGCGCCAGCCGGACGGGAATGGGTGCTGTCATGGGAGATAAGGGGTTAAAGGCGATAGTTGTTCGCGGCACAAAAGACGTCAATGTTGCCCGGCCGGAAGAATTCGGGAAGCTTTGCCAAGAAGTTATGGATTTCATACCAATTCGAGAAAGCCAGCCGGTTAAGGATATGAATCATAGTTGTAACAGGCTTGGAGCGCCGCAAGAGATGCGAGAGGCCAACGACGATTGGCACATGAACAATTTCCCGTGGGGTAATTGCCGCGATCGGAGACCGGATTATTGGACCCCGGAAGTTGAGAAATATCACGAAGAGATTATGCCAGCTCGCGTGGAGAAGCTTTTAGGCTGCTATGGCTGTTCGTTGAAATGCGGCGGCTTGGTCGCCAAACCGGGACAACGAAAGTTTGGGATGAAATGCTTCTCGAGATGCTCATATACAATGGCCGCCTATTCGGGCGATATGGATTTTGCTTTTACAATTGTTCAACGTGCTACGGAGTATGGAGTAGACTCATATACGGCACCGCAGGTTATGGCCTTTGCGACTGAACTTTATGAAGCAGGGATTTTGACTGACGAGGACTTGCCGGGATTTCCAGCCGCTGGCACGGATATTAATCAGGTGGCATTTCCACACGGTTTTCATAATGATACCGATAACGAGGAGAGATTTTTCTATCTGCTTGACAAGATTGCCCGGCGGGAGGGAATCGGAGATGTATTGGCCGAAGGCACCTATCGGGCGGCCCGGCTGATTGGCAAAGGCGCGGAAGCATTTGAGAATAATACCATTAAGAAGCTTGAGCAGATCGGCGCCAAGACGGGGATGCTGAACCCCATTTATTTCCTGATGTATGGTACCGGTGCCAAGGCCACTATTGTCCAAATTGAAGGTCAGTGGCCGCAGATGCCTTATGCTGATATAAAGGATCGGGAAGATTTTATCAAGGATTGGATCCAGGTTCCTGATGAAAAGTTTAAGCAATATTTTTTGGATTGGGCGCCGCGAACATTTCCATTTGAACCGGGTGTTGAAGCATTGTGCGATATAGTTGACTGGATGGAGATGATGCACTATATCGATGACTCGCTCGGAATGTGTGCCGGCATGTCGTCATTCAACTTGAAGCCCCCCTATCATGTCCATAATTTCCCGTTGTTTATTTCGGCTGCGACCGGGATAGACATGGATAAGCCCGCATTCCTCAAAACGGTAAAGAGGATTCGGACTTTAACTAGGGCCTTTAACGTAAGAAGGGGCCTGAGGAGAGTCGATGATCTGCCGCCGCAAGACCAATGGAAGAAGAGATTTCCGGAGTATGAAGATAAGCTCTTGACTGCGTATTACAAATTTAAAGGGTGGGATGAAGATGGTATTCCTACCAAAGAGAGCTTGTATGAATTAGGATTGGACTTCGTAAGCGATGACTTAGAACAGAGAGGGATTATAAAGTATTTATAAAGAATGAATAAAGATAAAAAGAAAGGTTAAGCGAATCAAGATCGAGGGTTATGGAGGTTGCAAGATGCCAAACGAAATAAGCACTCTTTCTATTCAAAAAGCAAAGGGGCTGCTTCTTGAACGGGTAGAGGAAGATGTGATTAGTGAAGTTCCGTTAACTATCCAATATAATGGTGAAGAAATTGCTACTCTTATGTGCTCTCCATGCCAAACAGAAGAACTTGCCTATGGTTTTCTGCATAATGAAGGGTTTATCCAAATTCCGGAAGACGTGTATAACATTCGGCATGATCCTTCCGGACACATGATTTGGGTTGAAGGAAAGCCATTTAATTTGCAGGAAGAGCGGATGAGTAAACGTTTTATTGGTAAAAGTAAAGCCTCCAGTTGTTCCGACAATAATGATACAAAGCTTAAACCGCTCACATCAACCTCCTGCATCTCACTCCAGGAAGCCTATGGTTATATTAACTATTTACAAACCAATTCGCCAATCTACGCTTCAACCCGGGGAAATCATAGCGGAGGGGTTGGCTACCAAGGTAAGATAATCCTGATGAGCCGCGATATTGGCAGACACAATGTCTTTGATAAACTCAGCGGGAGTGCCTTTCGCGCAGGGCTAAATCTTGATAATCATGTGGTCTTTTTTAGTGGCCGGCTTTACTCGGAATTCCTGCTCAAGATTGCCAGAATGAAGACTCCAATTATCATTGCTCGTGGTGCCCCGACAGATATGGCACTTTCTCAAGCGGCTGCATTGAATATCACCGTTATTGGGTTAGCAACGGAACAAACCCTTAATATCTATACCTGTCCTGATCGAATTGTTCTTTAGATTTGAGTTGCATTGCGGAAGATTTGGAATAGAGAGGGATTATGAAAATGAGCAAAGTTAAAAAGAAAGTCAAGGTAATCAAGATAGATGCTGAAAAATGCGGCGGCTGTCGGCAATGTGAGATAGCTTGTTCCAGTGTTCACGCCAAGCCAAAATTTAGTAGCAGTAATCCGGCGAGGGCTCGGATACAGGTAGTTCGTGATATGGACTATGGCATATTTCTTCCCGTATATGCGGGTGGGTATATGGCAGCCGAATGTAACGGCAGACAGAAATATGTGATTAAAGATCAGGAATTCGACGAGTGTGACTTCTGTACGGCTGCCTGCCCATCCAGGGATTTATTCAAAGAACCCGATTCCGGCCTCCCTCTCAAATGTGATATGTGTGAAAGTGTAGGCGAAGAAGGGCCGATGTGCGTTAAGTGGTGTTTAGCTGGAGCCCTGACTTTAGAAGAAAGAGAAGAGGAAGTCGAAGAAGGAGTTAAACCGGACGAGATGGAAATTGCAATGAGATCATTAATAAACAAATTTGGAAGAAAGAATGTAGCGGAAACCTTTAACCGATTAACACAGAAGAGCTAATAACTAAATTGAAAGTAGAGGATTACATGGAGACTGTAACACCCTTCAAAGAGGTAATAGATGAATTAAGAGAGAACGGTGCAGACGCTCTCAAATTCTGTTACCAATGCGGAAAATGCGATACTGTTTGTCCTTGGAATAGGGTTAGAGCTTTCAGTATGCGCAAGCTAATCCGCGAGGCAACATTCGGTTTGACTGAGATAGAAAATGAAGAAATCTGGCGTTGTACTACCTGCGGAAAGTGCCAACAACAATGTCCCAGGGACGTACAGCAGATAAAACAAATGATCGCCCTACGCAGGTTCGCCACGGGATATGGCGTTTTTCCTGAGGCTGTTAAGCCAATGCGCGGCGCAAGCGCAGGCCTTTTTGCCGAAGGTAATCCATTCGGTAATCAACGAGCAAAGAGGGCAGATTGGGCAACTGGTCTTTCTGTAAAAACATTCACCGAAGGGACGGAATATTTATATTTCCCCGGCTGCTACCTTAGCTATGACCCAAGATTAAAGAAGGTAGCTGCTGCAACAGCTAAGATCCTCAATAAAGCCGGAGTAGATTACGGGATCTTGGGGCCCAAAGAGAATTGCTGTGGAGAAAGCATCCGTAAGGCTGGCGATGAAGAATTATTCAAACGCCTGGTCAGGGAAAACATCAAAACTTGGATCGATAACGGGGTTAAGAAAATTGTGGTTTCTTCCCCTCACTGCTACCACACCTTCAAGAACGAGTATCCGGAATTTAATGTGAACTTTGAGATTATTCATATTTCCCAGCTTTTAGCCCAACTTATCAATAAGGGTAAGCTTCAGATTAGCAAGGAGTATTCGGGAAAAGTCACTTATCATGACCCATGTTACTTGGGGCGTCATAATGGCGTTTATGACGAACCACGTGCGGTCTTAAATAAGATACCTGGTTTGGAG
>LOEW01000208.1 GCA_001516045.1 Desulfosporosinus sp. BRH_c37 | reverse complement strand
GCCGAGCAGGAAAAAGTCACGTTAAAGCAAAGGGAGCTGGAGGTGGACTCCCTACGGAAGAGAAGAGTTCATAGTGGAGAATATTATATGGATAGAGAAACTCTCAAACAGGATGCTCAATCGAGGAGAGCTATACAACAAATTGTAACCTCCTGAATTATGCCAGCAAGCGGTTACTGATGTGGGACTGTAGCAGATCCTCGTGGAGCCGCGCAAGGCGCTCTCTTTGTACTCAACTGGTCAAGGAAGTCCCTTCTAAAGAAAAGGACTGTTTGATGTACATACCCCATGTAGGAAAGAATGACCCAACTGAAATAGTCTTCCTTGAAGGATAAAGAGTAAAGCCCATGGGAGTTCAGCTTATTTTCAGGAAGCAGTCCAAAAGTTTGAAGACCTACTAGAGAGTAAGATCTAGGTTAAATTTCTTGAAGAAGTTTAAGAGGTAGGGATCTAATGAAGAAACTTAGATTTGTGGTTTAGTGTTGTAGGTGAAACGGGATTGTGAATTTCTGCTGATGTGTCGAAGATAGAACTGGAGAGAGTTTCAGTTGAGCGGATAATTAATAAAGGGAGCGAAACTAAGGGAATGAATCTTAGGCTTCGCTCCTTTTTCACATAGAATTGTCTGAGCTGAGTGTTATGCTTTAAGCAGATAAGCTATGCAAGATAGGCTATCAAGCAGAAGGTCCGTGCTAATAAGGTATAATTTCAAGAATATTGTAAAAAGAAACAGTTGTTGGCAGGGTTTTACAGAATAATGAAGAATTTAGGCTATAGAGAGTGTTTGCAGTTACACGAGCTATTAGAAATAGGATGCCAAATTGGGTAGTGAGCTTTATGATTATCGCAAAACCCATGATCACCTTCTTAAAGTTACTTACTAATAATCCTCTTACTTTTCGGTGTCTTTGGTGGTGTAATAACGTCCTTCCCATCAAAGCGCTGATAGGATTTAGAAATGGATATCGTACGTTTCTCGAAATCGATATCCTTTGTTGTGAGGGCAAGAAGCTCACCAATACGCATTCCCGTCCTGTACAACGTCATAATTGCCAGGTAGGATTGCTTCTTATCCATCTCACAATCAATAAACCGCATAAACTCTAGCTTAGTCCAAAACTTCTTTCGGACATCAAAAGCTGCCTAAAGACATAATCGAACAAATAGTAAAACGCCTTGACCGTGAGATAAATAGCCTCATACGTGAAGGTGTAACAGATTTTATTTCCGGCGGAGCGTTGGGCTTCGACCAGATTGCCGCTTCGCTGATTATTGCGAAGAAAGAGATGGGAAGGAAAATTCACTTGATTTTTGCCCTACCCTGCACTGCAAGGATCAGGACAAACTCTGGAATGATGAGAAAAAGAGGCTCTACCGCGCTTTGCTTGCAGAAGCCGACGAGATCGTCTATGTCTCGGAAGAATACACCGATGGATGCATGAAAAAACGCAATCAATACATGGTAGACCGTTCATCCTATTGCATCTGTGCGCTCTTGCACCCGCTTGGCAGAATTGACCAAACGGCGAAATATGCAAAGCAGACGGGATCAAGGATTATCAATGTCGCAGAGTAATGTCTTTGCCTTCTAGTTCAACTTATTTTCTTATAAAATTGTAAAAAATGTCCACATGTGCTATGTCATGTGCTATAATACCTGCGTGAGGTGATGGCATGAAAGAATATGATAAAGTGTTTAGTCAAATTAGAGAATACTTTATAGGATTAGGATATAATGAAACGATGTTTGAGAGTGAAACGTCGTCATATAATCAGTTTTCTAATACTTCAAGAGTGGATTTTGTTGTTAAGCAATCAAATAAACCTTATATTGTTGTCGAAGCAAAGCTTGCAAATTCTTTCGCAAATTTAAATAGTGAGGATTTGAAATATGATCCATCCGTAAGGCAGGTTCAAACATTTGCTATGCACTCTGGCGCCGATTATTATGTTATTACGAACGGCAGCGAATTTCTGTGGTTTGAAACTAGCGAAGATGGACGTCCTAAAAAAATTGAGCCTGTATTTTATAAAAGCGGGAATTCAGATAATGTTCTTGGAGCCACAATAGGTGAAGCACTAAATATTTGTAGAGAATTATTAAAATCAGATTCCATGACAGCTGATTTTATGTATGAACTTATATTAATTCTGTTGGCACGCTTTGCTGTTAGGAATCAGGTTTCAACTCAAAATATTTCGTATGAAATTAATAATATTTTAGAAAACCACTATTCTTTCGATGTAAGTTTATTATCTCGAGCAAATCGAAAAATATTGGAACATTGCTGGTTTGTCTTGTCAGAGTGCAGACCTGAAAATGCAGATAAAAAACAGCTTATTAGTACACTGAGATTACTTGCGCAAAAGAGTAAAAACAATTACAACTTAAAATTGAACGAAAAGTTGTCAGAATTTCTTTTTAAACTCGCAAAGGTTAGCGACACACAAGTGATTTTGGATCCGGTTGCTAATTTAGGCGAAATTTCTTTTTCCACAGCTATAAAAAGAAATCATAACCATGTCTATTCATATTGTCAATCAATAGAGCAATATGCGTTTTTAGCTTTGCTTAATAAGATTATGTATAATGATACTCGTAATACCAGTTTGATTTCTATTAAAGATTTTATACTTAAATCAACTGAGAGATTTGATTATTTAAAACCTGACGTAATTATCTCGGCATTCCCTTTTGGCAACCGTTTTAACAATCTGACAGAATTACGTTATAGAATGCCGATTGATATAAGTAATATCGAAGATTATATGCTTTTCGCATCATTGGAGGCACTAAAGGAAAATGGGCGATTAGTAGCGATTGTCCCGGATAGCATGTTATTTGCGGGTGGTAAACGAAAGCAACTAAGGAGATATATTATCGAACGATATAACTTAAGAAGTGTAATCGCTTTACCTGTTGGAGCGATATCAAACAGCAATGCTAAAGTAAGTATTATAGTAATTGATAAAACAAGAACTGTTAATGGTAGTGTGTTTTTTGGTGTAGTTAATAATGCTAACTTTGCTGAAAAAAGACTATTTATCGATGAAAATGATAATCCGTTTGGGCTGTTGAAAGCATATGAAGATTATCTGTGCCACAGTTTTATTGAAAGAAATGACTGGTGGAAATCTTTTTTAGTTAGCCCAGATGTTGAAAATATAAGGGCTGAAACATTTTTGTCTATTAACGACTCAAAAATAGAAAGCCAATACCCTTTATATTCAATTAAAGATGTTTGCTTGTCTGTTAAGCGTGGTACATCAATCAAAAACGATGACAACGGAACGATTCCATTTTTAGGTCCTGCAACTATAAGAGCAAATAAAGTCGACGAAACAAAATCATCATTTACAACTGATGAAAACATTAAAAAATCTGTTTTATATGTACTAAAAGGAACTGTTGTTGTTAACAATATCAGCTCCTATCTTGGTGCTGCCGCAATTATTGAAAGTGATAAACCAATAGCTATAAATCAACATTTAATTGCATTAACACCCAATACAGAAACAGTATTACCAAAGTATTTAGCTATTGCACTTAACAACAAAGATGTAAATAGTAATATTTTGAGAGCGGCTACTGGAGTGGCTATTCCCTCCATAACTCTTGAAAATTTAAAAGAAATACAAATACCTGTACCGGATTTAACAACACAGCAAAAAATAATAGATTCTGTAAATGAAATTCAAGATGAGCTTGCAATTCTTGAAGAAACGAAAAGTGCACTTGAGAATAAACTAACTTCCATTATTAACAGCTTGGATTTAGAGGAGGTGTAACAATGAGCTTGTTATTTATACCTCGCAAAGAAAGTGTTCTAAGCGTTTATGATGAAATAGTTAAAGTGTATAGAGGTAAGGAACATTATCTTTTCAATGTTCTTTGCTCTATTGTTCCAACGTTCTCGAGGCCAGACGACAGCCGAGATTATAGTAGTGCACTTAATACTTTTAAAGGTAACTTGAACTTTACAAGTATAGTTGGGCTTTCACGTTTACTTAAAATAATCGAAGAACTAGTAACTATTACCTATGACGATGGTGATTCATTTATTTTAGAAAGTTTAGTACCAAAGTTACGCTTCATCACTAATGATTCTGCTACAGAGATTGTATTTAATGAAAAAAGACATTATGCTGCTGAGTGGAGTGTTCCTGTTAGCTCGTTCGGACAAGATGAGCAGCAAATAATTCAGTTAGATTTATTTGATTGCGAACAGAATGAAATTGTACCAAGCTATATCGTAGAATACGTTAAAGGAGCTGTATTGCTCTATTCGCAGGGCTTGTTAAAAGGCGCTTGTGCTTTAATGACAATAGCAATGGAAGCGACTTTGCGTGACATTCTAGCTACAAGGGGATATAGCTATGTGACAGGCACTAGTTCGGATGATCAATATGCATTTGCTAACGCTGTTGTCGATGTTAATGCTGAAAGAGATAAATTTACAATATCATTTGCAGAAGGTAATATTAAAAGCATTACAGAATACTGTACTGCAATCACTGCCAGTCAGAATATTCGAATAAAAAGAAAAAAATATGGACATGATGGCAAATTTGAGTTAAGCATTAGAAATTGCGACGGACTCATCGATTATTTTTCTTCAAGCGAAGTTGCCACCCCAGGACAAAAGACAATTAGCGGGTTAGGTGCAGCACTTGATATTGCGAGAAACAGAGAGAGAATAATCGAAGTTACTCTATTGCCACAAGACATGGATATTATATTTACTGGAATAAGAAACAACTTGATTCATTTAAGTGGTGTAGGCTTAAGCGCAGCCCAAATTCAAGATCAAACACTAGTTGATTTTGTTAGCGACAGAAACAAGGTGTTTGATTTAATTAACTTTGTACCACAGTTTATCAATGAAAAATACAGGCAAATTGTTTAGATTCGGATTAAGAGTTTAAAATTTAAAAACTTCGATTTAGCACAAGGGAGACACAAAGGGACGGTTCTTAAAGGGCGCAATCGGAAGTTTTGCGCGTGAAAAATCCCAACAACCGAGTATATCGGGTGTTGGGATATGATCAAGACTACTTCATAATCGAACTGCAAAATTTTTGATTGCCCCAGAAGAATGAAGTCGCGGGTGAAATACACTATGGAAAAGCAATCTTTTTCACCATATTTCGACACATTCTCCCTATCACTATGTAAACTTATGTGATTATACTAACTCACATGGAGCATGTTGTAAAGAAGCCATCGCGTAGCGATTTCGTTCTTCTTCTGTGTCAAGATCAAATTGACCGGGTTTCTGCTTTTTGAATAAAAAGCAGAGCCTCGCCATCCGCTGTCCATCTGTGTATGTTGTCATTAGACGAATAATGAAAGGACAGGCGGTATGGATAATCCGGCCACCAAACGCACGCCGCTAGTCATTGCGGCTGAAATCAATATGATAACCTGCCAAACCAAAAAAATCCTGCTTACCAGCGCCATTGAAATCGACCGTCGTTTACAGGAGGCCAAAGCTCTGATCAAACACGGGGAATGGGGTAAGTGGCTGGAAGAGTCTGTGAGCTACTCCCAGAAAACTGCTGAAAGGCTGGTAAAGCTCTACGAAGTATACGGACCTAACTTCCTTGACGGATCCGGCAGGTCAAAATCGACACTGGTGTCGAATTTGACTTACTCTAAAACTATTTTCACATGACCCCATTCTAGCCCAAAAGTGCTTTGTTGAATTTTTAAAGGAAGCAAATAATATTAGAATTAAGACAAAGATCGGACCTATCGGTCAGAGAAATTGTATGATGTTTTGGATGAGGGAATGAGAAAAGACCCCTGATTATCAGGGATCTTAATTGATAAAACAAAAAGGGCTATAGCAGGCTCCGAGTTAAAGTTAAAAACTTTTTCTCCATGAAATTAATCATGCGTCTTTCGACGTTGCCCCTCAATCCCTCTCTGTCATATATACTATTCCCAGACATGATATGTGTCAATACTTTTTTCAAGTTTCAGGGCATAATTTTTATTCCAAATCTATCTTCTTTTCCTTCAATACCACCATTATATCTTAATCGTCTGGTATTATCATATATATCATATTTATGTCTTTTAAGACCATTAGCTTTTCTAGCAAAGTCATTCGGAACAAAATCAGCTAGTTGCATTCCATGAATATTCTGAGATTTTGTAGGAAAAGAAATATCTTTTAAATATCTTTGCATAGAATATGAATTCACAAACATAGAACCCATAGCTTTAATAAGATTAAATCTCATTCTAATTTCTTTATCATTAGGTTCTTCTAGTGATTCATAAAAGATAGAGCTAACTCCATTATTTCTATGTAGAAAATGACAGTAGTTTTCCAGCACCATTTGCATCCCAATTAAGTATTTATCCGTTATTATATCTGAGTGAAAGAATTGATCTAAGTTATCCATTATAATACAACACCCAATGATGGATATTAGATTTAATTGGAATATTTTGTTCAACTCAGTATAAAATAATCTGCAATTTAAATTCTTTTTAAATCTAAGAAATTCTGGAGAAACCCTTTTCCCATTATTTGCTTCTCGAATTTCTTTCTGGTGAATTCTAACAGATAATGGATCTGATAAGTCATTCCAAATTAATCTCTTCAGATTATTCAATTCAGAAATAATAATAGGGTAGTCTACGTCTTTAATTATTATCCCCGCTATGCAAAAAACTTTACTTGAATTATTTATATGAGTTTCACTTTCATCTAGAAAAAGCAGATATTCATCAGACAAAGTCATTCTCCCCCAATCTATCATACAATTTCGACAGAATAGAGGGAATCCCTTCAACAAAATGGAAATATTATATATCGTTGCTTCAGAATCTGTTGAAGGGATTGATGTGCAGCGCCGACCCAGTCCCGAATTGGGGAAGGCCGAGGCTTTGTGGGAAGAAACGGTTAAATGTACCCCTTTAAATGAACCAACGATGGCTTTGGTGTCGTCTGGATTTTTAGTGTTCCTTTTTTTATGCATAGTAGATCTTCAATTTCAGGGGGATGGAGAATGACTCCTTTGGTTTTCAATAAGTTTAGAAATCTATTTACAGATAGTTCTTACTCTTTTAGCAATAACTCAACCGCACCTATACCTTTCCTGTAGAAAACCACCTAGTCTTCAAAGGAGGAAACGGACCTGAAACCCATCGTCTTTATCGATACCGAAATTGAACCGAAAAGTGGAAAGATACTTGATATCGGCGGTATCAAGGGCGATGGCAGTTCATTTCACTCCCGTTCGATGGTTGACTTCGCTAAGTTTCTCTATGGTTCGGAGTATGTTTGCGGCCACAATATCTTCAATCATGATTTGAAATACCTTCGCAATGCCCTTATTTATGCTGGTCTGGATGAGACCCATGTGATTGATACGTTATATCTTTCGCCGCTTCTTTTCCCAGCCAAACCGTATCATAAGCTGCTCAAGGACGATAAGCTGCAAACAGAAGACACCAACAATCCGCTGAATGATTCCATCAAAGCCAAAGACCTTTTCTTTGATGAGATAGCAGCTTTTCAGCAGGCCGATGCTGGTTCAAAGCAGATCTATTATCAGCTTTTTAGAGACCGGAAGGAGTTTTCCTCCTTTTTTCATTTCCTCGGCTATCAAGCAGATAAGAGCAATAGTAATAGTTATAGTTATAGCAATAGCAATCTCAATAGCAATCTCGAACAAGTAATTCGTGAAAAGTTTCATTCCCAAATCTGTGAATCCAGTGATCTGGCCAGGATAATCCTAGACTATCCCATCGAACTGGCCTACTGCCTGGCCTTAATCAATACGGATAACCGCTATTCCATTACACCGCCCTGGGTTTTGAAGAACTATCCGGCTGTAGAGCGGATCATGTTTTTATTAAGAAGCAGCCCCTGCCTGACAGGGTGTACGTATTGCGATCAGGCGCTGGACGTTCATCAAGGGCTGAAACGTTTCTTCGGCTTTGCTGATTACCGAACCTATGCCGGGGAACCTTTACAGGAAAATGCCGTTCAAGCTGCCGTTGACAACAAATCTCTGTTGGCCATCTTTCCGACCGGTGGCGGGAAGTCGATTACCTTTCAAGTGCCAGCCCTAATGAGTGGGATCAACACCAAGGGGCTGACCGTGGTCATTTCCCCTTTGCAGTCCTTGATGAAAGACCAGGTGGATAATCTGGAAAAAATGAATATCACAGATGCTGTGACGATTAATGGCTTGCTGGACCCCATCGAAAGAGCCAAAGCTTTGGAGCGAGTAGAAAACGGTTCAGCCTCGATTCTGTATATTTCGCCGGAATCCTTGCGTTCCAAGACCATTGAACGGTTGCTGTTAGGAAGAAATGTCATCCGCTTCGTGATCGATGAAGCCCATTGTTTTTCATCCTGGGGTCAGGATTTCCGGGTGGACTATTTATATAT
>LOEW01000207.1 GCA_001516045.1 Desulfosporosinus sp. BRH_c37 | reverse complement strand
ACCGAAGACTCGATGTTCAACTTTAGTTGAACGAGTTCACTGTGTAATTATTCATAAGGCATTGGCCGATTTGGTATGGATCTTGCTTATATTTATCTTCAGTGGTGAAACTTTTCTACGCAATAATTAGGAGGGATGGATGTAAACCCTGCAAGAAGTTATCCGCGGGTTTCGACTTCAAAAATAGAAGGAGGTTATTCAAATGTATTCAAAAGCTTATATTCCCTATGGTGGTTATTACAGTACACCCTTTGTTCGCTGGCAAGGGAGTCTTCAAAATGAACATGCAGTTGAATTGGCGGCGTCAACCGCTAAAAAGTGGCTGGCAACCAAAGAAATTGATCCCAAAATATTCGAATACCTTGTTTTTGGTAAAACCATTGGACAACTACATACTTTTTACGATGCTCCTTGGGCAGCGGCTCTAATGGGAACTCCGGATATTACTGGTATGCATATTACACAGGCCTGTTCTACTTCAACTACTGTTCTTAATCAAGCGGCTTTAGCTCTTGAGGCAGGTATGTACGAAACCTCATTTTGTTTGCTCACAGACCGATGTTCCAATGGTCCGTTCACAGTCTGGCCTAATCCAAAGGGCCCTGGTGGAGAAATGATTTCTGAAAGTTGGCTGATGGATAACTTTGCCACTGACCCTTACGGCGGAGTTGCTATGATTCAGACTGCCGAAAACGTGGTTAAAAAGGCTGGTGGGATTACCAAGGAAGATGTTGATCGGGTTACGGCGAGACGTTACGAGCAATATCAGGCTGCTTTGGCTGATGATCGAGCGTTCCAAAAACGTTATATGGTGCCGGCGGAATATACAATAAGCAAAAAGAAGACGGGAATAGTTGAAACGGATGAAGGCGTGACTCCCACAACTCTGGAGAGTTTGACGCAATTAAAAGCGGTTATTCCAGGTGGGGTACACTCATTTGGCGCTCAGACCCATCCGGCTGATGGTAACTGCGGGCTTATTGTGACTACAAGAGATAAAGCTCGGGAACTGAGTACAGATGAAAACATTGAAGTTCAGATCATATCCTATGGTTTTGCCCGTGCGGAAAAGGCTCATATGGCGGCGGCTGTGGTGCCGTGCTCTAGAATGGCGTTAGATAAAGCCGGGATAAGTGTCAAGGACGTAAAAGCGATCAAATCGCACAATCCATTTACGGCTAATGATTTGTACATGGCTAATGAAATGGGTCTTGATGTTATGAAAATGAATAATTACGGTTGTTCGCTTGTCTACGGGCATCCCCAGGGACCTACTGCCGGTCGGGGAATTATAGAAATGATTGAAGAATTGGCTATTCTAGGTGGCGGTTATGGTCTATTCACTGGCTGCGCAGCCGGGGACACTGGTGCGGCTCTAGTTATCAAGGTCTCCGAGAGATATTAGGCACCGGAAGAAAACCCGACATTGGGTTATTCCATATTCGTAAAAATTTGATTTTGGAGGTATGTAAATGTCGTATTTAGCTGAATATCGTTCCAAGTTAGTGAGTCCAGAAGCAGCAGTAAAGATTGTTAGGAACGGGGATTGGGTTGACTGGGGTGCAGCAATGGCTCAACCTTATGCGCTGGATAAAGCTTTGGCTGATCGCAAAGATGAACTAAAAGACATTAAGCTTAGATGTACCCTTAGTTTAAAAGAGCACGAGATTTTGAAAGCAGATCCGAACGGAGAAACCTTTAATTTTAATAGCTGGTATTTTGGTGGTATAGACCGTAAGCTTCATGACAAGGGTCTTGTCAATCATACACCCATGCTTTTTAGAAATGAACCGCTCTACTATAGAAAGAGCTTGTATGACGATGTAGATGTACTTATGATTAGGGTTACCCCAATGAATCAACACGGTTACTTTAACTTTCACTTAGCGGTAACCGCAAGTCTTGCTCAGTGCGAATGCGCTAAAAAGATTATTGTAGAAGTAAATCCGAAGCTTCCCTGGGCGTTGGGTGGTAGTGAAGAGTGTATTCACATTTCACAGGTAGATTTTATCGTTGAAGCAGAATCGCCCATAGCGACTATTCCTGCTGCCGCTCCTACAGAGATCGACAAAAGGATTGCAAATATCGTAGTCGATGAAATAGTTGATGGTTCATGTATTCAACTAGGTATCGGTGGAATGCCCAATACCGTTGGTACATTATTGGCCGAATCTGACCTTAAAGACTTGGGCTGTCAAACTGAAATGATGGTTGACGCTTATTACTACCTATATAAGGCAGGCAAACTTACTAATAAATTTAAAGGAATTGATAAAGGGAAATCAACTTACTCCTTTTCAGCGGGGAGTCCATTTCTTTATGAATGGATAGATAATAACCCTGCACTAGCAGCATGTCCATCTAACCACACCAATAACCCCTATACCATGGCTTTGAATGATAATATGATTTCGATAAATAACTGTTTAGAAGTGGATCTATTCGGTCAAGTCTCCTCCGAATCTTCTGGCACTCGACAAATCAGTGGTACAGGCGGGCAACTTGATTTTGTCACAGGAGCCTATATGTCAAAAGGAGGTAAATCCATTCTTTGTTGCCAATCCAGCTACATTGATAAACAGGGAGTACTGCAATCTCGCATTATTCCCACACTCCCAGATGCTTCGATTGTAACTGTCCCTCGTACACAAACTCATATTATTATTACCGAATACGGAAAGGCAGATTTAGCTGGACGATCAACTTGGGAGCGAACGGAAAGATTAATTAACATAGCTCATCCTGACAAACGAGACGAGCTCATAAAAGAAGCAGAAAAGATGAAAATATGGCGTAGAACAAACAAACTATCTCAAGCTGCTGCAAGGTAGAGAGGATCTGATGGGTTATGACCCGGAAACAGTGGCTCCAAGACAGGAAATCGCTGCAGCTATTTCCGGAGAAGGGAAGTACGTGGTATAATTAGAGAAGCCTAGGGAGGTATATCCATAGCAATTAAGATTAGATTTCCAATCGGGAAATGCGATATTATATTAGAAATTATTTAATACTTATTGTTTAGAGTAGTAGCCTTCTTGGGGTATAGGAAATCATTTACCTTAGAAGGCTATATCATTTATCACGGCCCATGTGAACTCGAACTCTCACACGACTTTGGTTTGGGTAGGCATTGTCGTTTCCACATTAGACCTCAAAAGAAGGTGATAAAGTGTCTTCAGAACATCCAAACTATAACCAACAAGACTTTTTAACGAACGAATTAAGAATATCCCTTGAGCTGCAGTTATTACAACAGATTATTGATAATTCATCTGATGCGGTGTTTGTTACCGATAAATTTGGCAAAGTGATTGTGGCTAACTTTGGGACAGCGAGATTTATGGGACATACGGCTGAAGACCTGATAGGGATGAACGTAAAAGATTTGGTAAAAGAAGGTTCATACGATTGGTCCCCGACCGCGAAGGCTATAGAAACACGTTCTGTTGTATCAGGGAACGTGAGAAACAATTGTGGAGTTCAGTTTATGGCGACTAGTAAGCCCCTGCTGGATGAAAAAGGCGAGATTATTATGATCATCACCAATGCACGTGATAAAGATTTGATTGATCAATATATAGCAGCTTTAGAAAAAGAGAGAACAACCGCCAAGCGATATAAAAATGCAGTAGAATATTTAAGTGACGTTGATTTGGAGAATAAAGAGCCAGTGGCTGAGAGTCCACAAATGCGTCAAATTATAAAAACTAGTAATATTATAGCAAGAACCGATAGTACCGTTATGCTGATCGGAGAGACTGGCACTGGTAAAGAAGTAATAGCAAGGCATATACATCGTAATAGTCTGCGGTCGAAAGAACCGTTTATTCCAGTAAATTGTGCAGCGATTCCCCATGAATTACTGGAATCGGAATTTTTTGGTTATGTGCGAGGGGCCTTCACGGGCGCAAATCCACAAGGAAAACCTGGATTGTTTGAAATTGCCGATAAAGGTACGTTGTTTCTGGACGAAATTGCCGAATTACCATTAGCAATGCAGTCAAAACTGCTAAGAGTCTTAGAATCAAGTGAGGTACAAAGGTTGGGTGGGACGAACATTTACTATGCCAATGTTCGGTTTATTGCTGCTACGAATAGAGACCTAAAAGCGATGATCAGCCAAAATCTGTTTAGAAGCGATTTATACTATCGCCTTAATGTGATACCCATCAATTTACCCCCTCTAAAAGAAAGACCTGAGGATATTCTGGCCCTTGCGCATAAATTTTTAAAGGAATTGAATAGAAAATACGCTCTTAAGAAGATATTCTCTACTCAAGCCACTCAGGCGTTTTTAAACTATAGTTGGCCTGGAAATGTCCGAGAGTTGCGTAATGTTATCGAGAGATTGCTTATTACGTCAACTGGTGATATTTTAAATTTTATGGATGATTCTTTGGTTAGTAACAAAAAACGTTTAGAGAGTGAAGACGGTGAAATACTTATAGCCTATCAAGGAACTTTGAAAAGTGTCATAAAAGTCGTGGAAAAAAATTATATAAATCAAATGCTGGCTGAATGTGGCGGCCGAGTAGGCGAAGCGGCTCGGAGATTAGGAATCCACCGTACCATACTGTATCGGAAGAGGAATAATGATTGTTGAAACTGTTTTTAACTGGCATGAAGCCTGCATTTCTACGTCGGCTATAGCTCCAACTTATGGATCACTAAAATTGGCAACATCATCTGCTAAACGCAGGGACAGTGAATTACCCGCCCCACACTTTATCGTAAGCTCAAGGAATATAGTTAAGATTTTAAATTGTAAAACAAATGAGACATTTGCCAACTTGGCGTGTCTCATTTGCTTTACGCCTAAAAATCGTCGCTTATTAAACTATGTTGTTGAATCAATCTAACTACACTCCAAATAAATGAGAGATATAGTGGTATATTTAAGAAGAAGGAGGCGTCTAAAGAACTGGATGCAGTTCAAAAGGCGCCTCCTTTTCTGTGGTCAAATAGCTTACGCCACCGGCGGATCGTAGAGATCGTTGGTGGTCATGTCAATCACCCTGATATCCCGTATCGCGGCCAGTTCGCCGCTGGGGCTGTTAAAAATATTCTTGGCTATAACTGTTTCCATCACGGTCTGGGCCTCAGACAGCGTCAGGTTCTCCCTCGGTTGGGGGCATGAAAAAGATTCTATAAAGGGAAGTACCCTGCTGTCACGACCAAACAGCGGGGTACTTCCCTTTATTAAAAAGCCTGACGACTGAGGTTGTCACCCTCTTAAGCCTGGCCACATATCCTATAAATGAAATTAGCCCCAAGGAGTGTGGATATCATGCCTGAAACAGTAACTGAAACTGATATCATCAGCGGACGCACGCCGCATGTAATCGCGGCTGAAATTAACACGATCAAATACCAGGCTGAAAGGATCTACCTTGCCGCCGCCGTCGAGATCGGAAGGCGGCTGAC
>LOEW01000206.1 GCA_001516045.1 Desulfosporosinus sp. BRH_c37 | reverse complement strand
TCTCCACTGGAGACTATCGTCACCGAAGCAGAATAAGGTGTATCACTCCCACTTGTAGAAGTGGGAGTCTTACGATTTGGATAACTTATTAGAACATCCAATTATTATTATATGGACAAGTATTCTTATCTGTTCGATTCTTCCTGTACCAACTACATTTTCCCAAAAATAAAGTAGGGGCAACCACTCTTGTGGCTCCCCCCTCATCAACCGTATGTACAATAATTAAAGTCTATGTCATCCAGAAATACTCGAATATTAACGCATATAAGCTTTCTTGGCCGCTTCAAAAGCAACGTTAATACTAGATTCCTGATCTTGAGTGATTGTTCCGTTTGCAACTAAGTTATCTAAGGGATTCGGCTTAACAGTATTAGCCGTGTTTGGCTGCGTCTGGAGCAGCGCGGATTTAAGAACACTTTTGATAATACCTTCTTGAGCTTTAGTGATCGTGCCTTTGGATACTAAAGTATCTAAGGCATTCCCATTCACATTCTCTTTTATAGTAGTTGCCTGCTTCTCTGTAATTGTTCCTTTGGACACGAGCTGAGCTAAATAATCTACCTTAGTGTCCGTTGATTCCGTTGACTGCAAATCTTTACTTGGTTTTAAAGCACTGTTAATCGCGGTTTCTTGGTCCTTAATAATAACTCCCCTCGATACTAATTTATCCAAGGGATCTGTCTTTGTGGTATCTGACGAACTAGAAGATACTTTTAAGGCGCTCATAACTGCACTTCTCTGATCTCTAGTAATAGTTCCGTTTGAAACCAACCCGCTCAACTTACTAGCTTGGGAAGCAGTCGCAACGTTATATTGAGACTTTGCAGTAAAATAGGACTGCAGGGCTGTCTGCAAAGCGTTGGAAACTACGAAGCCTTGGTCTTTTGTTACAGATTCAACAGACGTTCCCCCAGTTACCAATTTATCCAACATATTTGCCTTTAAGTTCTTATACGCTTCTTGCGCTTCATCACTAATTTTAACACTATCCTGAGCTTGTACGCGGTACAATTTCGCCTGTACAGCACTCTGGCTTTGCGCTTTAAATTGCTGCTGGGCAGCTACGACCTGGCTAAGGCTCTGAATATATGAACTCTGTACACTTGTAGAACTGTTGACTGCGCTCATTCAGTATCCCTCCTCAATCAACGAGTATGGGCGAATATCCTTATACTCTAATCTATCATATCATATAGTTAATAAATCTAGTGTCGAATTATAGTAGTAGAAAATAATATATAACCATTTAATCAAAAACACCGCCATTGCAGCATTTTTGTTCAATGACGGTGTTTTGAAGTATCAATGTCCTTGAATATGGAAAACTAATAAAACTAATTATCCAAATCGTAAGACTCCCACTTCAAGTGGGAGTGATACACCTTGAACGAGTTCACTGGAGGGTTTAGTTATAAATGTTCAAAAAACTGTTAAAAAAGGTTTTAGGATTTAGTGGCAAAAAAGGCTCTGGCAAAACTGCTGCCCAACAGCCTACCGAAAAACGTCCCTTGTCCGTAAATTATGATGACAATCTACAAGCTTTACAGCAAATATTTGACCTGTGTGCAGATATACTCTTCCGTGAGTTTACCATTAATCCCAAGAATCCTATTCGGGCCTTTGTTGTGTATGTCGCTGGATTAACCGACTATGAAATGATCAGTGACCACTTACTGAAAACTGTCATGCAGGCGACCGATACTTTAACCACGTCTGTGCATCTGACTAGGGATAATGCCCAGCAGATCCTTCTGGAACGTTTGATCAATCTGGCTGAAACCAGTACTACTTCTGATTTAATTGAACTGGTCAAAAAAGTGTTAGAGGGCAATACAGTTCTGGTGCTGGACGGATCTGCCACAGCCATTATTGCCGGGGTACGGGGCGGTGAAAGCCGAGCGATCGTCGAACCCGATACAGAACCAGGAGTACGGGGACCTAAGGACTCGTTTGTAGAGAGTATCGATACCAACCTGAGCCTAATCCGTCGCCGTATAAAAAGCAGCCGTTTTAAAAACGAAAAATTTGAAGTAGGACTGCTGACTAAGACTAAAATTGCGGTATGTTACATAAAGGGGATCGCCAATGACAAAGTTGTCCAAGAGGTTAAACAGCGAATTAGCAGGATTAATATCGATAGCGTGCTCGCCAGCAACTACATTGAAGAGTTGATCATGGATGAGCCTATTTCTTTATTCCCACTTGTCCAGTATACTGAGCGACCGGACAAAGTGGCTGCTTCCTTGTTGGAGGGACGAATTGTCATATTGGTTGACAACACGCCTATGTCGCTTATCGTTCCGATAACATTTATCACTCTGCTCCAAGCAGCTGAAGACTATTATAACAACGCGGTGTTTGGTACTGCTACCAGATTACTGCGTTTTATGGCCCTGAACATAGCTTTGCTGCTTCCCGCCATAACTGTAGCCGCTTTCTCCTTCCATCAGGAATTAATACCAACTGCGTTAATCAATACTGTCGCCGGTGCCAGGCAGAATTTGCCCCTGCCTATTTTCTTCGAAGTACTTTTAATCGAATTTGCCTTCGAACTACTGCGCGAGGCGGGAGTTCGGTTGCCCAAGACCATTGGTCAAGCCATTAGTACCGTCGGTGGTTTAGTGATCGGCCAGTCGGCCGTGGCTGCAGGCCTCGTCTCACCGATCTCAGTGATTGTTGTCGCGATTACAGCTATCGCCTCTTACGCAATTCCTAATTACGCTGCAGGGACCGCTGTAAGGATTCTCCGGTTTATGTTGATTTTCTTGGCAGGCGTTCTCGGCGGGGTGGGAATAGTGTCTGGGCTGATGGTCATTTTGATTCATATCTGCAGCCTGCGCTCTTTCGGTATTCCGTACTTATCCCCTCTTGCCCCTTTAAGTCTGGGTGATTTAAAAGATACCATGGTGCGGGCACCTTGGTGGGCCATGCTGACGCGGCCTCGACTATTTGCCGCCAGTGAACCGGTCAGGCAAGATCCTGATCAAGGCCCGCAAAAACCGGATAAGGGAGGGCAACGATCATAAATACAGAAAAGATTTCAGGTACGCAAATTGCCATGTTGCTATTTTTGCTGATCATGACTACAGCAATCCTGTTTGTACCTGGGATTACGGCCGAAAGGTGCAAACAGTCCGCCTGGCTAGCGACCATGCTTGCTTCCCTGGCTGGTTTCGTTAGTCTGTGGACAGTTGTAAAATTAGGGCAGCGCTTCCCTCGGCATACCCTGCCCCAATACGGCGAAATTCTCTTGGGGAAAGCCTTGGGAAAGATTGTAGGCGGGGCCTACGTGTTTTATTTTCTGGTTATCAACATTTTGGTTATCCGAGAGTTTTCTGATTTTTTAACGATAACCCTAATGCCGGAAACTCCCGGAGTGATATTTAGTGCCATTATAGTCCTGATCGCTTCCTATGCATCGTCTAAAGGGCTCGAAGTCATTGCTCGCATGGCCCAATTTGTCCTGCCGCTCTTTGTATTTACGTTAGTGTTTTTATTAGGCTTGGCAACACCTAACATGGAATTGGGTAAACTGCAACCTTTCCTGGAGGGTGGGATTCTGCCTGTAATATGGGGTTCGCTGGTGCCGGCATCCTGGTATGGCGAGATTGTCGTGCTGGTTATCCTGCTGCCCATGGTCAACAAGCCCCAGGAAATCAAGCTAAAAGGAGCTTTCGTTCTGCTCGCCGCGCTATTTTTTCTTACCGCAGATACCCTGATCACCCTCACAATATTCGGGCCATATCTCACCGGGGATTTGCTGTTTCCTTTTTGGTTTTTAGCTAAGTACATTGAATTCGGCAATTACCTGCAGCGGATGGAAAGTTTGATCGTGCTCATGTGGGTGATCGGCATTGTAATAAAAGTAGCCGTGCTCAATTATTTGGTTTGTTTTACGACTGCCCAGGTACTGAGTTTAAAAGGGTATAAACCCGTAGTCTATGTTACAGCTTTTATCCAGATTCTTGGAGCGACGTTTTTGTTTAAGAATACGCCTCAACTTAGCGAATTCCTAAGCCAATATTGGCCGCCCTTAGGGCTCTTATTCGAAATAGGTTTGCCTCTGATACTTTTGATGGTCGCCGTAATCAGAGGCAAACAAGCGAGGGGATAGAGTGATAAAAAGATGTTCGGCATTGGGGCTATTAATCTTAGTTTTATTGCAATCTACTTTACTGACAGGCTGTTGGAGTAGTAAGGAAGTCGAGAAGTTAGGCATTGTCACTTTAATAGGAATTGACTATATCAAGGAAAAAGGTAGCGACGTATGGACAGTTTCGGCAAGAATATTAGATCCGAGCGCAAAGGGACAAGGAGAAAATCAGCCCTCCAGAAAAAGTGATCAAGACAAACTCTTGGTAGGTCAAGGCCTAACCCTGCAGGAAGCTATTTTAGATTATTCTGCCCATATGTCCCGCTCGCCTTTTTACGCACACGCCACCGCTTATATCTTTGGCGAAGAGGCAGCGAGGGAAAAAACTGCCGATATCCTTGAAGCCATTATGCGGTACTGGCAAACTCGACCCAAGAACTTAATCATTGTCACCAAGGGAAAAGCTCTTCAAGTGTTGGAAACAGGGGCGGCGGTCGACACTCTGCTCTCCACTGAGTTAAAGGATTTAGCAGAATACAAAGCGGCAGCCACCGGTTATTCCTACGGCGTGATCTTGAGTGATTTCACGGCCTGGCTAGAAAGTTCAGACAGGGATGCGGTAGCGACGCTGGTTAAGATTGTTCCTCCGGATCTACCTGGTTCCGACAGACAGAATCTGATGGAAGGATTAGCTATCTTCCGCGCTGACAAGCTGGTTGGGTGGCTAAATAAAGAAGAAACTAGGGGATATCTGTTGATAGCTCAAAAGATAAGTAAGGGGCAGATGTCTATACCGGTAAAAAAGGATGATAAGTTACTTTCTTATTTTATGGGCAGTTCAAAAAGCAAAATTGAATCGATAGTCACTGGTGATAAGATTTCTTATCGGGTCACAATTAAAGCACTGGGTGAGGTTGCTGAAAATGCTGGAATTGAACTGGGTGCCGACGATATTAAAGAAGTTGAAAGCGCTATCAATGATCAGTTACGAGAACTGGCCATGCTGGCAGTCGATAAATCCAAAGAATATGACTCTGATTTCCTCGGTTTTTCTGAGAAACTCCATCGCACCAATTTGTCTACATGGAATAAATTAGGTCCTGACTGGCGGGATTCTTTCAGAGAGGCTGATGTGGAAATCGTGGTAAATGCCAAGGTACTCCGAACCGGAAAAATTGGCAAGAAGTTGCACATAAAACAGTAGTATGAGTCTAGTCAATTATACCCTATATTTACTGCACATTTCGACTAATTTATCTGTACTTGCCTTTACCTCTTGTGTCTGTACTTCAACATTATGAGATCTTTCAGAAATTGATAATACTTTTTCCGCAATGTTACTTGCCCCTGAAGCAGACTCATTGCTTGCAAGAGCTATTTCATTAATAGCTCTTACCACTGTCTGCACCGAGGCCATTATTTCCTCTGACTTTGTCCTAAAGTCGGCAGTCATATCATTAACCATAATCGCATCATTGTTATACTGTTCTCCTGTCACAACAAGCATTTCATAATCGTTAATAACCTGATTACTAATGAACTCCAGCATTTCTTCTGATGTCGTTACTAAATTCTGAACCGAATCTACTACGATACTGGTTACATTTTGAATTTCTGATACATCTGTTTTCGAATTCTCAGCCAGTTTTTTTATTTCTTCTGCCACCACAGAAAAGCCCCTTCCTGCTTCGCCGGCCCTAGCCGCTTCTATCGCCGCATTCAAAGCAAGAAGATTTGTCTGTGATGTAATCTGCAAAATTGATTCTGATAGAACCCCAATTTTCTCAACTGCTTTAGATCTTTCTATTGCTTCGACAAGTTTATTCTGAGTTGTTCTATAAATATTCGTTGCCGTTTCTTTCGAAAATACTGCTTTAGTTTTAAGTTCATTTGCTCTTTCGCTAATTAACAAAGCCCCCTCTGCACCAGCTTGCGCTTTTGTTGAGATAGATTCAATAGCTGACTCAATTTCTAAAGCTGAGGCACTCATCTCTTCTGTAGAAGCAGCCGATTCCTCCATTCCAGCAGATAATTCTTCCGTTGTAGCAGATACTTCCTCAATTAAGGCAGACAGTTGGTTAATCGTTTCATTTGTGATAAAAACTTTCTCTGCCACGTGTGTTGACTCATTATTAATAATACTGATTATTTTTCTAAATGAATCTTGCATCAAGTTAAAGTTCTCTGCTAACTCTCCAATTTCATCCTGCCTAACAATATCTATTTGTTTTGTTAAGTCTCCTTCACTATTTGCCATTTCTTTCAGCTTACTTAACACCATAAGAATCGGATTCACTATGCTTTTTGTAAGGTAGATCCAGGATATAATCGAGATAATAATTGCAAGAGCAATTGAAGCTATCACTAGAATTATTGTATTTTGAATAGAATGCTCAATCTTTATAATTGAGTTTTGAATATTCTCTGTTGAAGCGATTTTAAATGTATCTACAATATCATTTATTGCAGTAGCAGTACTATCAAATTCTTCCATAAGTAGGTTCCCATTATCCGGACCACCTTCAATATACGCATGAGCCATTCTTTTTCCAGTTGCATAATATGGATTGAATTTTTTTTCAATATCGTTTATTTCAACGGCTTTTTCAGGGTTTATTTCGAGAAGCTGTGCAGTTATCCGTTTAACATTTAGGGCATACTTTTCTGCTTCATCAAATCCGTCATCAAATCCCGCAGCTGCCCTCGTTGCACTAATATCTGTTAGCCATTGCTGAACTTGGACAACATTAAGTTTTAATTCTTCCGCTTTTGAAAGGGTAAAGAAATACTTTTCATGCATCTTCTTAACCTGCTCAAGATTATTAGTAATTGCCGTAACCTGTATGATCATAAATCCTACAAAAAGAACAAACATGACAAAAACAGGTAATAACATTTTGACTCTTATACTTTTCATTCTAATCCCCCTTAAAATTCTGTAGATAGTAATAATTGTATATGATTATATGCCTATTATCATAATACAATTATTATTTCTATTAATTATAAAGTGTTATGTGAGGAATACAAGGAAAGAATGTAAAGAACATGTTAAAAAATTCCCTGGCGACTTGATAACTCTAAAGGTAAATATACACATTTCTTATAAATTGAAATTGTGTATCCTCTTTCTTCAAAAAAGGCAACGGTTCCTAAGCAAGAACCGCTGCCTCTAGTCAATCCATTACCTATTCTATTCACTGATATTTTTCAGCTTATTTTACTAAACCCGTTTTCTCATTGAACTGTTCAATCAGTTTATCCAGTTCCGGTCCCATTTGATGTAACTTACCCCAATATTCGTCATAATCGTACCATTGGGCATTTAGCTCACCCATATCATACTCTTGTTGTTCTATCCAAGTGTAGTACTTAAGATTATGAATGCGCTTCTTACTCTGGTATGTTAACTCTTTCATACTGTCGGTTCTGACGCCTAAAACATTTCTGTTATGGTCAACGGCAGCATTAAGCGAACTATATTCATTCCCTCTCTCTGCTTCCATTTCTTGTAATCTCGACTGATACATTTCCGCAGAGTCCGTAAGAACTGTCATAATAATATCATTTTCAGTCAGCTCATAATATTTGGCAAATTTTATGCAGGATAGTATATTGGCTGCTCCGGAGATCCCCACCCAGGAAAGCTTAGCAATGACCTCTTCAGAAATACCTTGCCCTCTTAAATAGTCTTGTCCGGAAGGTTCATTAAAGAGACGGAACATCCCTAAACTATCATTATCATCAATCGCGATGACCATATCCGTATTTTTCACGTTATGGATCCACGGTATATGTTTATCCCCGATTCCTTCAATTCTATGGTCACCAAAACCATTGTTCAGTAAGGTTGGACATTGCAAGGCTTCCCCAACCGCTAGTTTGGCATGGGGATATTGATCTTTTAAGTAATCACTGCTCCCGAGTGTGCCAGCCGAGCCTGAAGTTAAGCATATCCCTGCTAATTTTCCCTTGGAGCCTGCTTCAGCTTTTATGATCTCATGCATGGCATTACCGGTGACTTCATAATGCCACAAGTGATTACCCAGTTCTCCGAATTGATTAAAGATCACAACATTATCTCGGGTTCTTCGGAGTTCCCAGGTTTTATCATAAATTTCTTTGACATTACTTTCACAGCCAGGCGTGGCGATCACTTCACCGGCGACTTTATTCAGCCATTCAAA
>LOEW01000205.1 GCA_001516045.1 Desulfosporosinus sp. BRH_c37 | reverse complement strand
ACTCTACCCCCACCGAAGCAGAATAAGGTGTATCACTCCCACTTGTAGAAGTGGGAATCTTACGATTTGGATAAATTTGGTTCTCTACTTCAAAATCACTTCCCCGGCTTTAGGGTACTAAAATACTAATTTAAAAACACCTTTGGAAATGGCATTTCATTTCCAAAGGTGTTTTTAAAGTAACGATAGGCATATGTTGACAATTACAACGCTCTCGAGCCTTCAGGACGCAACTGCCCCGTCTGATTGCTTTGAATAACTTTGTCAATTATGTTGATTAGCATAGCTCCTTCCTGAGGTAGAGTCGCTTTTAGAGGCAAATAATTTGAAGCATGATTACAACGGAATATACAATCAGTAACCTGTAAGTGTTCAACAAGAGTCTTAATTTCAGTTAAGGCCTCCAATGGTGAAAGCAATTCTAACTCTCCCTTTTGCACGGAACGCATAATGGGAGCTTCCGGTTTCACGATTAAAGTTAAACCTGCTAAATAATGGGGATTAATAGCACTAGCGACCTTTGCAGTTTCGATTGCATGTTCCTGAGAATAAGCTTTTCCACCTAACCCAATAATTACAGTACAGGAAAGCAACAGACCGCTTGCCATCACTTTTTGGCCAGCAGCAATCATTTCCTCTGGTGTAACCCCTTTATGCACAGTCTTTAGAATTCTGGCGCTTCCGCTTTCTACTCCAAGATAGACTATATTTAAACCATGTTCCTTAAGCTCTTTTAGTTCCTCTATGCTTTTTTGCCGGATATCTTTCGGCCCACCATAGATGCCTACTCTTTCAAGACGAGAGAAACTCCGATATAGCCGATCGAGGATCTTTACAAGTACGGACGTTTCTACAGTTAGCGCATCTCCATCAGCTAGAAAAATTCTTTCCGCATCAGGATATTCCGCTAAGGCTATTGAAATAATTTCTTCAATTTCTTGCTCAGATTTTATTCGAAAACGCTTATCTTTAAAGACACTACAAAAAGTACAAGCATTATGGCGGCAACCTACGGTAATCTGGAGAATAAGGCTTCCCGCTTCACTGGGAGGACGATAAATGGCACCTTCATAAAACAAATGTTATCATTCCTTGTCTCTTAAATTTTCTCGCACTTATCTTAACAACATATTATATTGTTTTAGCACTTTTGTCACCCTTGCTCTTCGAGTCAAAAAAAGAAGCACGCAATTTTAAGCGTGCTTTTTCTGTAGCTAACCTGCCAGAACTCTTTTCAAGATCTTGCCAGTCGCATTTTTCGGTAGTTCAAGCGGGAATTCTACAAGCCGAGGAACTTTATAAGCCGCCATTCGTTCCTTACAAAAGGCAATAATTTCTGCTTCATCTGCTTTGCAGCCCGGTCTAAGAGTAATAAACGATTTAGGAATCTCGCCTTTAACATCATCTTTAACTCCTATTACAGCAGCTTCTAAGACCGCCGGGTGGGTATACAGAACCTCTTCTACCTCACGTGGATAAACATTGTACCCACCGCAGATTAACATGTCTTTTTTGCGGTCAACAATATAGAGGTAACCATCCTCATCAACCATCCCGAGATCTCCAGTATGGAACCAACCGTCAACTAATGCTTCTGAAGTGGCTTCAGGCATTTTCCAATATCCTTTAAAAAGACCAGGACCTTTAACTACGATCTCACCTACTTCTCCATGAACAGCGGGATTATTGTCTTTATCTGTAATGATAACTTTCCAAGTATCAGCGGGCAAACCAATCGAACCCGCTTTCCCATGTTCTAAACGTCCATAAGTACAAGTAGCACTTGTTTCGGTTGAACCATAACATTCACAGAATCCCACACCAAAGGTATCTACAATTTTGGGAATATATTCGGCTGGCATAGCAGCGCCAGCGGCCTGTGCAAAACGCCAGGCCTTTAAATTATACTTCTCAGGATTTTCAAGATATGTTTGGAGCATATAAATGTACATAGTCGGTACACCGGCAAAATGGGTTCCTTGATGCTCTGAAATCAATTCTAAAGCTTTATCTGGAAAGAAACGCGGCATAGTTATAATAGCTGCACCCTTGTACATAGGCCCTAAAACAGCGAGGACAAAAAAGATGTGACAAAAAGGTGTCCCCGTCAGAAAACGGTCTTGATCACTAATCATTAGTACATAACAACCATTTAACTCTGCATTATCATAAAAATTACTGTGAGTAAGCATTGCTCCTTTAGGTTGTCCGGTTGTTCCCGAAGTATAAAGAATTGTTACTATGTCATCTGGAGCACAATCCACTTGATTAAGTTCTGCCGACTCCCCCTCTAATATTTGCTGATAAGTAATGGCATCCTTACTACTACTCTCCCCTACCAAAACGACCTTTTCAAGTAACGGAGTCTGATCCCGAATCTCTAAAACTTTGTTCATCGTTTCCCCAGCTAAACCAATTAACAATTTTGCTTCCGAATTGTTAAGAATATACTTGATTTCGGTGCTCTTAAACATCACGTTAAATGGTACTGCGATGGCTCCAATTTTGACAATACCAAAATAGGTCACCAGATATTCCGGTGAATTAGGTAAACAAATCGCAACACGGTCCCCTTTACTGACTCCCAACTTCTTTAAGGCGTTACCCATTTTGTTAACCTGATGATTAAATTCTTTCCAAGTGTACTTCGTTGTTTCGGATATTACTGCGAAACTGTTAGGAATTCTCTCAACATGTTTTTCAACGATTTGGGATAAATTCATCTGATCCCCACTCCTCTTTAATAAATTTTAAAATTTAATTAATTTTGAAACATGGTTTTATATAAAATTCTCTGAATAGTATTATCAATTTAAGCATAACACAATAAGTTTTTAATTCTACCTCTGAACCAGTCGGAAATCCGTAAAAATTTCCGACTGGTCCTGTTAAAGACTAATTAATAAGTAAGAAAGCTTAGCTAATTAAATGTTCTCTAAAAATTATAGTTTTACCTTGCGACCTCTTTAGCAACTACTTGTTGACTGGTCACTGATTGTTTGCGAACAAACGGCCATTTATCAAAGTAGCAATTGAGAAAAAGTACAGTCGCTAAGAGGACAAATTGACCTGCTAAGATACCCATTGTCGGAAAGCCCATTCCCATGTTATTTGAACCAACGGGTAGTTTCATGAAAGTTTTCAGCCATAACACTCCATAAATGGCACCGCCCCCAAACCAGATAGCAGCTCGTAACAAGACCCTAGCGGCAGTGTTAGAAACCAATTGAGCACTGGGAAAATCATCAAACAAATGATGCCAAGCAAATATCATGACAACCACTGACAGTTCTAAGGAAGCCACTACCACATCCGGCGGCATTCCCGGGACTAGGTTAAGTGGACCCACAATGCTTTTAAGAACGGGTGGTACTATAAATGCCGCAGCCAAAGCAATAATTAGCCCAATGATACCCATTAAGGGCTGTTTTTTGGCAAATAGTTTCATTGGATATAGTTCGCCGCCCTCAGCAGGGATAATAAAAAAGATAATGAAAGCTTGGCAAAAAGCTACGAAGGCTGGCCAGGAGCCAAAAGGTTGAAGCACAACCAGATGCTCACCAATTGAAAGCTTGAAAAAGCTCGGAACAATTAAGGCCATCCAAACGATCCAAGTAACTAAAGTACCCAAGGCCATAGTGCCAAACCCATCCGTCGGTGCCTTGGCATTACCGGCAAATGGCCATTTATGGAAGAGGGTTGCCAAGGGTGCTTGGACTATAATACACGCCAATACATAAAAATTAGCGGCTTCCCAACCTTCAAAAGCTAACTGTACATCTTCGGCAGTTTTGGGTGTAAACATAATAGCAAGATTAAAAGGCTTCCACCAAATACCCAAGAAGTTAATTAAGACGAAAAAAGCTACCATCCCAAAAAACCAACCAAAAATGGTATACCAAAGTCCTGCCCAAGGTTGTCTTTCAGTAAATTTATATTTACCGTAAAGACCATTGCCAAGAGTAAGCACAATCCAGGAAATAACAATCATCCAAAAACAAGAACCTTCTACCATAGCCCCAAGTAACTGGGCTGCTAGTTTTGGACCGGCTGCGTTTAAACCTTCCCCAGCTATACCGATAAACACAGTTTTCATAACCATCGACCAAATTGGCCATATCAATAAGGATAAAATAGCACAAAAAATTAGGGCCGCAAAACCAGTACCTAGTTGGCTATTAAAGATTCGTTTTGTTTTATCTACTTGCAAGATTGATCCCTCCAATATGTTTTATTCACTCATTTATCTTGATCTTGATGGTTTATTCTTCTTCTAAACGTTATTGGGCACCACTCCAATTCTCGAAATTTCAAAAAAGGTTATAAGAAGGGTTATAATTTAATGATTAGCTACCATATTAACCACCTCCTAATTTTAATTAAAGCAATTAAGCTAGATAAACATAAGTCGAACCCTTCCTAAAAAAGACAGCAAAAAACTAGAGCATTGCTTAACAATTGCACAATACTGTAACCAGCTTTATTTTTAATTATCTGAATTGGATTTATTTTCAATTTAGTATAACACAAATAATTTATATGCCATTCCTCTGAAGCTGGTGTAAATTTAAGAAATATTTCACCTGCTTCTTATGGAAACTATCCTTTGAATAGGTTTAAAACTTAAGGCATTATTTTCAACATTTCACCTGTTTTACTTTTTCTAATTATCTGAATTAATTATTTTTTCAATTTAGTATAACACATAAATATTTTTTGCAACTCCTCTGAATCAGGTGTAAATTGGTAAAATGTTTCACCTGCTTCCTTTTAATGTGAATATGCCTCTTCCCTCCAAAAGCCTGAGTGGCATGTCTCTCTTCGGCTTCAGTCGAACAAGTCGCTTGTCCTTCACTATTGCTTTACGCTTTAAGAGGCTGTGCTGAAAACACAAGCGTCCTCACTCCACTTTGATAGTGAAATGAGGACGCTTAATTATGCTAAATCACTTAGCTTCCCGATTCTTAGTTTTCACTTTACCGAATCCTATAAAACCTTACCCATTTCCACAAGCTGACCTGCAGCCTGAGTGACCTGTTGTATAGCTCCTTGTACTTCCCGTAGTCCAGCAGCCTGGGTCTCTGTAACCTCTGCTAACTGTACTACTGCTTCCAACATTGTGCTCACCGAAGCCAAGACCGCTTGCACACTCGCTTCGATGTTAACTACTGAATCCTTTGTTCCTTCTGCAAGCTTTCGAACTTCGCCAGCCACCACGGCAAAGCCGCTTCCCACTTGCCCAGCCCGAGCTGCCTCGATCGAAGCATTAATGCCAAGGATATTGCTTTGAACTGAAATCTGCTTAATGGCCGTGGTAATCCCGGTAATCCGGTCTAAATCTTTTTTTGCTTGAGAGGCATCCGCGTCCATAATGCTCGAAGTTGCCGCCAATTGTTGACCTGCTTTAGATAAGCAATCCATACTAGCTGAAATTTCTTCCATTGAAGCTAGGATTTCCTCACCTGTATTGATCAATAAATCATTATTCTGTGTCGAGATGACAATAGTTATCACACCAACTACTTCACCGTTATCAAAGACTGGATTAGCTGCTGCAATATATGGAATACCAAAAGCAGTTTTGTCCTGTCGTGCCACCATACGCTTTCCTGCCCGTAATGCTTTGACCGAGATTGTTTTTTCGATTTGTTCGAGCGGCATTCCGGCAGAAATAGGCATTTTCTCCATTTCCTTAATTTTATGAATATATAAGACTTTTTCTCTGTCGATTATAATAAGTGAAACCTCTTGTTCATACCAATCTTTTAAGTAGGGGGCTATCTCAGTACAAGTTTCTATGTTCATTATACTACCTCCATGCATTTTTGTAGACAAAGGTGTTCCCTAATTATTCACTACATAACCCCATTCTTTATCAATAGTTAGAAATTACTGGAACTATAGTATTTATTCACTAAATTCTATTGAACCATTTTTTCATTTAGTATAACATTAATTATTATATTACGACTCCCCTGAAGCAGGTGTAAATAATAAATATTTTCACCTGCTTCTATTTAACGAGATCTTTGTAAATCTTAATAGTAATTCGTTGAATATTTGTTATAATTCAATTAATGACTCCACAGAGAATACAAGGAGGTAAAAACAGTTGCGAGTTTCCGAATTACGTTTAGGAGAACTACTCGAATTCCTGCCCGAACAAGGCAAGATCCTCTTAAAAGGCTCTCGCGTAATGATCTTCGATGCTGCTTCCCTAGGAATGCTGCGCAAAGATTTAATCAATACTTTGGGTATGGACAGAGCTAAAGGTTTTCTGATTCGTTACGGGTGGTCCTGTGGCTTTCAAGCATATACAAGTATAAAAAAACAGTTCCAATGGGATGAAGATCAGGAGGGAATATTTACCGGTCCCATCATACATACACTGGAAGGCTTCGCCTTAAACGAGTTCTTTTGTAATACAGATCAACAGACAGGTGCCACATATTATAAAGGGCATTGGACAAATTCCTACGAGGCAGAACAACATATACTACATTTCGGTCAACACCATGAACCGGTATGCTGGAATTCAGTAGGATATGCCAGTGGCTATAGTTCTGCTCGTACAGGGAAGCAAGTTATCTATAAAGAAGTAGAATGTGTCGGCCAGGGTGATAAACAATGCACTTATGTTGGAAAGACCCTTGAAGATTGGGGCGAAGAGATAATACCGGAACTAGCCTATTATGAAGTTAGTAAAATCAGTGAAGTACTGGAAGCCGCTCATCTCAGAATTAAGACTCAGAACAGAATTCTGGAACGGACAGTCACGATTCATGAACAACTGACTCAGTGTATTCTTAAAGGCAAAGGGATAGAGGATATCACCGCCAGTCTTGCCAAATTAATGAAATGTATTGTAATTTTGGAAGATAACCATTTAGTCCTACAATCTAACTGTTTTCCGAAGCAATCTATCACCCAAGATCTTCTGACTTCATATCTCCCGATTTTGACCAGCCCTTGCTTCAATAAAGCCTCCGCTTTTTACCTTAAGCAAAAGCGTCCGTTCCAAATAACTGATCAATATGAAGACTTTAAAGTTTGTCGATTGGTTTCGCCAATTCTAGTTGGCAGTGAACTGCTTGGCTTTGTCTCCTTACTTCGACGGGATTTACCGTTTTCAGAACTTGAAAATATCGATTTAGAACATGCTGCGAGTGTTTTTGCCTTAGTTATATTAGAGCAAAAAAAAATCGCTGAGGTCGAAAGGCGATTAAAGGGCGACTTTATTGATGACTTACTGTCAGAAAATTTTTCTGATCCCAATTCTATTATTAACAGGGCGCGTAGACTCAATTATGATATTACGCTTCCTCACCGGGTTCTAGTGTTAGATATCCAAAACTTCACTTTGTTAATAAAATCCTTCAATCAAAATGAAGAGAGAATCTTACAATTCAAAACGGATCTAGTCAATACTGTTCAATCATCCTTGGAACGTTTAGGAAAAGGAATGGTCGTCAACAAAAGTGATAATTTAATCATGCTGGTCCAATTAGAAAAGCCTGATTGTCCGGAAAAGACCACCAGGCAACTGGCTGAAGAGATCATCAAACAAGTCTCAATCCGGTTTCCCAAGATTACACTTTCAATAGGTATTGGAAGTAGTTGCCAAGTGCTGGGAGATTTCCGCCATTCCCTTCTTTCAGCAAAAAAGGCCTTAGAAATTGGAAAAACTCTAAAAAAACAAAGCCAAGTAATCTCACTTGAACAATTTGGTACTCATGCTCTACTTTTTAATGCTTTGGACCCCCAGGACTTATATCACTTTGCAACCAACCAGATAGGATCTCTATTAGCCTATGACAAAACCTATCAAACCCAACTTATGCCTACACTTCAAGAGTTCCTCAGTCACCGTGGTAATGTTGAAGGGACAGCGAGAACCATGAACATGTCGATAAGTGGTTTAAAATATCGATTACAGCGGATTGAAGAGATTACCGGACAAGATCCTAAGGATGGACAAGCCTATTTTAATCTGCACTTAGCCGTAAACATCCTTCAGTTAGTGGGAGAGGACAAAATTAAGTTTTAAATTCTTGTTCATATAGATTTTATCCAATCGTAAGACTCCCACTCTCTAGGCTTTCATAACATCTTCCAAAGCAATTTGTTTAATTCCTTTATGACAACGCTCCGGTAAGGCAAGATAGAAACTTGTCGCTTCATCAAGACCCTTTTGTGCTGCTTCAGATAGATCAGCAATTACTTTAGCCGGTGAGCCGACTACCAGTTTACGAGGTGGAATAATAGTATTTTCTAATATTAAAGCACCCGCGCCAATCAGACACCCATCCCCTATACTTGAATTATCCATAATGATAGCACCCATTCCAACCAAAACATGCTCACCGAGCTTCGGTGTATGTAGAATTGCCCCGTGTCCGATGTGACTGCGAGGCCCAAGAACAGCTTCACAACCAGGATAGGAATGAACAATACAATTTTCCTGGATATTGGAGCCTGCTCCAACCGTAATCTTACCCCAGTCCCCTCTGAGACGTGCTCCAGCTGCTACATAGCACCCTTCGCCTAGGGTGACATCACCAATTATTGTGGCTTCCGATGCTATATAACTCCCCTTACCGATTGACGGCCTTTTACCCTCAAATTCATAGATTGACATTGTCCGTTCAACTCCTTGATCAAATATCAAATTGTTTGCCGAGGACGAAAGCCCTCTGGTTAACTTCGAGGAATTTAGCCGGAACTCGGGCTTCCATAGCAGCTTGCCAGACTTCCTCGGGAAAATCCATGTAGCGAGAAAGCGTACCCATCAGCACCACGTTGGTCGATTTGGAAGTGCCCGCCTCAGACGCTAACTGGTAAGCTGGAATCTCTACAAACTTGCTAAATTTTTCTTTAAGATCATTGATGATCGTTGCCGGGTATTGGGCCTTACCGATAAGCACTGGAAGAGGAACAATTTTTTGGTTGTTCACAATCAGCACACCGTCTCGGCGAAGAAAATGGGCCCAGCGATAAGCTTCAAGTAGCTCAAACGCCACAATGAAATCGGCTTCGCCAGGATCAATGACAGGCGAATAAACTTCTTCACCCATTCTTACTTGCGTGACAACAGACCCACCGCGTTGAGACATGCCGTGAATTTCGGACATTTTAACCTGATATCCTTGGGCTAGGGCCGCATGGGTAAGAATCTTTGAAGCCAGTATGGTTCCTTGTCCTCCTACTCCGACCAACAACACATTAGTAATTTTACTCATTTGACTCACCCGCTTTCCTTAAAGCGTTAAACTTGCAAACCTTTGTACAGACTCCGCAACCTGTACACAGAGAGGTATCTACCAGAACTGTCTTACTTTCCTCATCAAAGGAAAGTGCTGGGCAGCCTAGTTTTAAGCAAACTTTACATCCGGTACACTCTTGTACTTCAACCGGTTTCTCGGTATTCTTGATAATCAGGGCACAGGGCCTGCGGGTAATAATCACCGAAGGCTCCTTGGCAGCTACCTCGGTCTTGACGACTTCCTTAACCCTGTCAAGATCAAAGGGATCTACTTCCGTAACCCGTTTTACTCCCAAGGCCTTGCAGAGAGCTACAAAATCCACCTTTGGGGCGGGTTGACCCATTAGTGTCTTGCCCGTAGACGGGTTATCCTGGTGACCTGTCATGGCAGTGATCGAATTGTCCAGAATGATTACGGTGGTATTACCCCCGTTGTACACCACGTCCATCAAACCCGTAACCCCTGAATGACAGAAGGTTGAGTCTCCGATTACCGCCACCATTTTCTCGGCTAATTCAGGATGGGCCTTCTCCATACCTAGCGCCCCAGAGATGGAAGCACCCATGCAGATGGTCGTGTCTATTGCCTCAAGGGGCGCTCCCGCTCCCAGCGTGTAACAGCCAATATCCCCGGATACTATGAGTTTGAGCTGATGTAACACATAAAACACTCCACGGTGCGGGCAGCCTGGACACATAACCGGTGGACGCATTGGACTTTGAAAAGGCACCTCCAAATTAGGGCCGGGAACTCCGGTAATCTTTTCACGCACATCCCGGGCAGAAAGTTCCCCATAGGATGGGAAGAGTTCTTTGCCCGTTACCTTTATTCCCAAAGCCTTAATAGCATTTTCAATGTAAGGCTCCAGTTCTTCTACCACAAAGAGTTTTTCGACTTGTGAAGCGAAATCTCGTATTAGCCTTTTAGGTAGCGGATTGGTAAGACCTAATTTGAGCACTGAAGCTCTGGGCACTCCCTCTTTCACATATTGGTAGGAGATACCTGATGTTATGATTCCTATGGCTGGATCGTTCATCTCTATAGAGTTAACTTCAACACTCTCGGTATATTCGGAAAGACGCTTATCCCTTGCTTCCACTGCCAAGCGCCGAGCGCGGCCATGAGCTGGCAACATGACGTACTTGAGAGCATCTTTTTCGTAAGCTTTGATAGGACGCTCACTCGGTTCCTTAAGTTCCACCTCGCTTTGAGAATGGGCTATCCGAGTGGTGGTTCTAATCATTACCGGTGTATCAAAGTTTTCGGAGATTGTCATTGCCAAGCCTACCATCTCTTTGCACTCCTGGGAATTGGAAGGCTCCAGCAAAGGAATTTTCGCAAAAGCTGCATAATACCTGTTATCCTGTTCGTTCTGGGAGGAGTGCATCCCCGGGTCATCTGCTGATACTAAAACTAAGCCGCCGCGAACTCCAGTGTAAGCTACCGTAAACAACGGATCTGCCGCCACGTTCACCCCGACCATCTTCATTGTCACCATAGCCCGAGCTCCAGCAATGGCTGCTCCTATTCCGACCTCCATAGCCACTTTTTCATTTGGGGACCACTGACTATAGATTTCCGGATACTTGGCAATATTCTCAAGGATTTCTGTACTTGGGGTTCCCGGGTAAGCAGCAGCAACACTTATCCCATACTCGTAGGCTCCCCGGGCAATGGCTTCATTGCCTGTCATTAAAATTTTCATACTTTTATATTTCTCCTCTCTATATAGTGAACTCGTTCAACTAAAGTTGAACATCGAGTCTTACGATTTGGATCAAGGCTAGTATCTAGAAGCTTCTCGCTCTTAATTGGCATACGGACCCCGTTCACTCCAGTCGTCCATCATAACATGTCTTAAGTATATCTGAGCAATGGAGAAAAGTATAGAATAAAAAAAATCACTAAAAGGGCTGCATGTTCATCAGCCCTTAAACCTCAATATTAGATTATGTATCCCTAATTGTTTTGATCAATCTGTATTTGCTTGAATTTTTCTTCGAAGACTTCTTCCATTAACGGGTTACATGGTGAAGTCTTATGGCACTTAGGACATCGACGCAAGTGTGTTCCCGAACAACATGACAAGCTGTTACTTGACCGCTCAAATTTAATCATTAGATCGGTATAACCACAGTTAGAACATTTCACGCTAAGCACCTCCATTAAGTATTCTCAGACAGTGAACTGGGGCCCACTCCCACTTGAAGAAGAAGTGGGAGTCTTACGATTGGATAACCAATCGCCTAGTTTTTGGGGCCTGCATCCATAAAGAGATTGGCTTCCGCCAAGCTTTGGTAACCAATACTTTTAAAAATACAAGTTAAACATTCTTCAACAAGATTTCTATTTTCCCTTACGGCTTCCAACAGATTGATATAGTAATAAGAAAGCGTTGAGTCTGAGAAAGTTTCAAATTCGGCACGAAGATATCTCGCTAATCTTGTATCATCTTCATCTTTATTCGACAATGACGCCTTGAAGATATTTGGGTATCCTCTTTTTGTCCGTTTATCCCAGATAGCTTCAAGCTTAACAATATTATCTATAATCGGGTTAAGATTAAGCGGTGGGATTAAATCATCCATTCGAGCATATTTTAATTCCATTAAATTGAGGTCTCTTTTTTGAGCATTTTTCAGGTCAGTCAGATAAGACTGCAAGGTTTGAATTGACCACTGCTTAAACCCGCATTCCCTGACTACCTTAAAGGTCGAAGAGTTTTCTTGAATTCTGGATTTTTCTTTGCTGGAAACGGTTAATATCATAGTCAGCTCTATTTCTAGAATCTCATCAATTAACCGGCGTTTTTTTTTCATTTCCTCCCCTTCTTTAGCCGATACTCTGATCAAAACTCCCTGATACAGAATGAGTGAACTCGTTCAACTAAAGTTGAACATCGTACGGGGGCCCACTCCCACTTGAAGAGGTGGGAGTCTTACGATTGGATAAAGTCTATTAATTCACACCGATTAACCCACCAACAGTCAGACTTTGACCTGACACAAACCCAGCTTCAATCAACATTATTATCAAAGGTTTTAACTCCTTAGGCTCCATCGAATGTACATCTTGGAACTGATAACTTTCCATCCTCCCCAGCAATTGATATTTTTTCTCACCGTAACTATGGAATGGCAAAAGGTCGACAGCATCAATTTTGCCCACAAATTGGCTTAGGTAGGCTGTGTAAGCTGCATAATCGCTCTGGCTATTGTTAAAGCCCGGAATGATCGGCAACCTGGCCCGTACAGCTGCTCCGGCTTCAACTAAATTCTCAAAATTAGTTAGGATAACATCCAAATCCCCTTTAATTACATCTTTACATTTTTCGGGATCCAACGTCTTAATATCAATTAAAAATAGATCAATATATTTTAAGAGTTGCTCAAGATGTTGCCATTGACCAAAAGCTGAAGTCTCAAGTGCTACATGAAGTCCCTCTTTTTTAAGCAGCTTTGCCAATTCCAAGGTATATTCAGGGAACAACATGGGATCTCCCCCACTTATCGTCACGCCCCCACCTGAATTGAAGAAAAACATGGCATCTGCAGTTGCTTCCCGAATAATTTCCTTAATCGGCATTTTACGACCGGCAACATCCCTGGCCCCTGATAAACAGGCATCTACACACTTTCCACACCCAGTACACTTGCTTCGATCAAATTTTAGAATTATCCCTTTACCCTTAACTTCAGTATAGGTTGCTCCCGTCGGGCAACGTTCAGCGCATCTCCCACAACCTGTACATTTTTCAGAATAAAAGCTGATTTCCGTTTTAGTGGATTGCGTATCCGGGTTATGACACCAAGGACATCTTAAAGGACATCCCTTTACAAATATAGTCGTCCTAAATCCCGGACCGTCCTGAAGGGAATAACGCTGAATATTAGATATCAAAGGCTCGCTTATCTCTTTTTCTATCTTTCGCTCCTCTGTAGACATAAAATCCCTCCTGTACGTTATATTTACAAATAATTTGTATTCGCCAATAGCTTGGCAAATTCTTTCGGTAATTCTTTTAAACCCTCCACAAACACGACCTGGTTGTCATATTCTTCTTTTAAAGCCACCATATTGCTTGATGAGCAACCAAAACCAAGGGTCTTTAAGCTGATTCTTTTCTGTTTACAATAATCAATTGCCAATTTAACCTCGCTCCCCCAATTAGAAGCTCCATCAGTTAAATGTATAATAAACGGACGCCTGGAATTTCTTTTTAACATTAAGGCTGTGGCGATAATTGCCTCAGCTGAAGCAGTCTTGCCCCTGGGAATTACAGTGTAGAACATCCCATGCGAAGGGGTAAGTTCAGTAAGAGTGCATTCTCCTTTAACTTCTGAATAACTAAAGATCCTGGTATTTTTGTTAAAGCTGTTGACCGCTTCGAATAGTGCATGGTAAATTCTCTGCACAAGTTTCCATTTTGGTCCACCCAATGAACCAGTTGCGTCTACCAATAGAACAACATCACTATTCATCTCAAGTTCTTGTTTTTTATAGCAAAAGATATTCCCGTTAATCGGGGCTCTATACAAGCGCCTAGCATCAAGCTTGCCACTTTTCAGTCCCCGAGTGTAGATATTTCTTTTTTTCGCATGACTCCTTAAGGCAATATATAACTTATACATCAGTTCTCTATCTACAGAATCAATTAACGGTATAACATTATCTGTTACTTTGATTGGCACTACTTCAGAACCCTCGCCTAAAATACGGCCAATATCCTCTGTAAGGTCAAAAACCTCCTCGTTCAAATTATCTTCAATCTCTTCGGCTAATTTTGACTGAATGGTTTTCTGCAGCTCACTTGATCCCTCGAGGATATCATTATTTTCAGAGGGCTTTTGGGACATCAGGGGATCAAATCTATCCCCTGTCCAGAACTTGGTTATATCTTTGAGTTCCTTCCAGATGCGGGAATAAAGACCAACCCGATATGTGCAACGATCTACTACACTCCCGATTTTAGGACATTCCTCGATCAGTTCCTTGACGATTGAGTTGAGCAGCAAGAGTGGTCCTTTATAATGTTCTTCCAGGTCATACCCTCGAACACTATAAATTTCTCGCGAAAATTCTTTTTGATATTTACACCCACTCCTGTCTGCGCCCATTATCCACCAAATATTAATTAACTCCCCCAGCGAAGGAGGTTGCACAAAATACCTTCTTGTTTCCTGGAATTGAGAGTTACGGCGCTTTTCCGTATATAAGCCTAAAACGGAACGGTTAGAAATAATATCTATATAAATCTGTTCGGCCATCTCCAGAAACATTTTCAATTTATAATTGACATCTGCTTGTGATTTGGCATAGATTGCAAACGTTTGATCAATAGCTCGTTGGCTCCATTCGGCTTGATTTAACGCTTTGATAATAACTGTACCAATCGCAACATCCGTCTTCTCACTCGGAATTGGGTACCTTCCCAGCACAAGTTGCGGGTCTATGGCAATATCGGTCTCCACCGAAACAGAACGCATTCCATTCCAAATAACATTGCCTACGTTAGGTCCGATAAAATTGGTAATTCTCCTCGTAGAACGCAATAAATTGGCTAACTCTTTGGTTTCAATCGGGGATTTATTGGTTCGCCAGTAGTCAGATATTCCTTCCCCTCCCGCAAAAGAGAACTTTGTAATTATGTCCTTCGGCGTCACTGTCATGGGCTCCGTCCCCCTTCATCTATCAAAGCAAGCTTATTCAATATCTCGATTAAATAAAATATACTCACTCGCTTTGCTTTCTACATTGCTATTCTCCAAGTGAAGGGTGAGCAGAATAGACTCAAGATGTTCTTTAGTCGTTTGTAAACTGTACACTATGGCATCCCGGATTGTGGTCCCCAAAGCAACTAATTCGGCAATCATCAAGCTGGTTCTGGTAGAGACATCAATCGGAAATTGAGAATGTCCCCGCAATTTATTAATAATCTCGACGATTTCTAACGCTTGTTCTCGAGTAATTCCAGCTTTTTGAGCCATAACTTCGGCCTCTACTTCTGGGGGGATGTAATCCATCAGCACTGTATAAAATCGATCTCTTAGAGCCGGATCAAGCATTTCAGTTCCAATATATTCTTCACCCTCATTCATGGTAGCAAAAAACACCACATTATCAGCAACTTTAATTAAACCTAATTCGTCCATCCAGATTTCCCTATCTTCTGCTAAGATCGAATACAACATGTTCAAGGCCTTGGGGTTTTCCGGTCGGTTGATTTCTTCTAAGTGAATAACGCAACCTGGGGTTTGCAGCGCTTCCGGAAATAGATAAGGTCGGTAGCTCGTCTCTCCGTTTTTCAAAGTCTGTTCACCAAACAATTGACCTGGTTCGGATAGAATACCAATTTGAAAATGAGCAGTCGGTCGATTATAGACAGCACCAAATTGGCTGACTAAAGAAGACTTACCGCAACCCTGTTTACCGCTAACCAAGATATTTATAGGGTGCTTCTTAGAAAGGGTCTCCATTCTTTCTAAGATTACGCGAAGTTCCTTGTCAATATAAAAATACGGATCGAGCCTGGGAACTGTTAAACTTACCAATTTTTTATCAGTCGACATGGTGCGAACCTCCCCTAGTTTTTTAATATTATTTTTTAGTAAAGAAAAACTTAACTTGCAAAGTGAACTCGGCGAGGAGTCTCAGATATTTACAATTACAACTTAAACCTTATTGAAATAAAGGAGCCTATGTTAATAACATGTACTCCTTCCGGAGTACATGTTATTAATCGCTTATACGTGGTCTCTGAAGTTGACGTCCCCTTCTTCATATTTACCACAAGTAGTATTGTAATAATCCATAATCATTCTTTTCCAGATACCGCCCATATGATTTTTTGCACCAACACAGTTGCCCCTTAAGGGGTTAACGAAGTCAGCGTTGCCCCATTTACAATTCACACAGGACTTGGTAGTCCCAGGCTCAACAACCATATCATAACTACCTGCTGCCAAATTATTCACTCCTAACTATGTTTCATTAACTGGAAACTAAGCTTTTTCACAAGGGAGTACTGACATTCCAGCACTCCCTTTCCCTATTTACTTACAGATCCAGACCGAGATTATCAAAATCCTCAGGCATGAAATCTTGCTCATGCCGAGCCATAATGGTGTTTTGAGCATAAGTTGACAAATCAACAAAGCGAGCACTGAATCCAGCAACACGGACTATCAAATCGCCATGTTTTTCTGGTTCTTTCTGAGCAGCTGCCATTTCCTCATTGCTTACTACGTTAAACTGGATATGATCAATATTTAGATCATGCCAGGTATTCATATAAGCCAGCCAAATCTTAAAGCCCTTACTGCTCCGCATAATAGGAGCTGACAACCGCTGATTCAACAGATTAGCTTTTTGGGTTGCAGCATTTACTTTGGATACTGAACGCAGTACCGCTGTCGGTCCTTTCTTATCGGTTCCCATATAAGGCGAGATCCCGCCGTCATCACAGGCTTCACCGCCGTACCTTCCGTCAGGGGTAGGACCTGTACGGGAACCAATCTCCATGTACAAACCTATAGCCTGGCCAGTTGGAAGTACCGGACCACCGGAGTAGTTAGTGATCTTTCTCATTTCGCCGGAAATAATATCTTCATAGAAAGCCTTCACAATTTCGTCTGCGTACGGATCATCATTACCCCATTTCGGAGCATTATAGAAGTCCTTGCGCATTTCTTCAAAACCTTCCCAGTTACTATGCAGAGCTTTTTTCAGTTCGGCGAAGGTATATTTCTTGTCATCAAAAATTAATTTTTTAATAGCAATCATTGAATTCGCTGCAACAATAGTAGTAATGGGGTTATGCCAGCCATTGGGTTGCTCAGACAACTCCATGCATTCTCTACCGAGTTCCATACAGCCGTCATCTATAGCTGAAATAAACGGATTCTCAAGAATTTTAGTTTCCCAGTATCTGGAGACATCCTTGGCTCTGATCATTAGATCCATGCCCCAGCGATACTGTTTACGGAAAGCTTCCCAGAATTCTTCAAATGTCGTAAAGCTTTCAATATCACCGGTTTGAAGTCCCGATTGCATCCCAGTGAAACTCCAGTCATAACCGTTATTTAGGGTAACTTCCATGATCTTCGCCGGGAAGATGGAACCGCCGCCTTCACTCCTAGACTTCTGGGTCTTTCTTCTTCCGACCAGACCAGGAGACATACAAAGCACGTTAGCCCAATCATGCGCTTCTTCAATAGTTGCGCCATTACCGTTTTGGCTAAATTGGGCAAAATACATCATCTGTTGAGTACCGATAATATCATGTTTAATTGACGGGTAGCCCAAGCCATCCCTGACACATTGGAAAACCAAATTTTTGGTTTTAAGCCGACCTTTGGGATTCCAACGGAAAACAATGGAAGGCTCTGTCGTTCGGATATTGCGAGCAGCTTCTAAGATGGCATCTGTACAGTCATTACACCCGTCCGAGCCATCTCTATTCAAACCGCCCAAAGTGAAAATAAATAGATCGTTTGAGCCAGGGAAAACTTCACGATAGCCCCTGGACTTCCCTGGGGCATTCTCGGAGACTTTTAAACGTTCACATTCAAAGAGCTCAACAGCATCTTCATGGCTCATGGCTTGGAAAGTCTTATCTATGACACTAGCCTTGTAAAGAGGCCATAACAGTTTATCAGATTTATGTGCGAATCCGCTGCTGTAGCGTTCGAGAGCATGGCAAATCAGGAATGTAAACCATTTAGCCTGCATACCATCCCACAAACCTTGGCACGGTTCAGCCGGAATCCGGTGGCATATTTCAGCCATCTTCAGTAGCTCTTCTTTACGCTTAGGATTAGTTTCAAAGTTTTCAGCAATAATCCTACAGAGACGACCATGTCTTCTAGCCCAAGCAATTGCCGCCTTGGAGGCAATAATCATAGATTGCCAGATATCAATTTGAGGGAGAAGTTTTAGTCTTTCTGGAGCATTCCAGTTTTCTGATCCCAACACTTCCTTAGCAACTGTGATGTGTTGTTCAGCTAACTCGATTCTCTTTAACAAGCCATCTTCAGTTACTGTCTCATATGGAGGAACCACACTGTTGAAACCAGTAGCAAAGCCCGGAGTTTCTAAGGTACTCATGGAGTACATAACTTCAAGCTCATGTTGGGTAAAATAAGTCTCGCATTTCTTTTGCAGGGAATGCTCAATCCAAAACTCTGCCAACTCTTTGGCTTCCTCTACCGGCTGGGGAGCGATCTTGGGGTCTAAGATATAATCCATGCAAGCCATATAGGACTGCTCCGGATAGAGAGGAACATAGTTCGGATTCTCAGCATTAAAACCGACGATAAGTTCATCTTCTTGGACTATAACTGTACAATTATTCAAAAGATTAGATAAGAGATTAGCTCTCCGAATAACATGTGGCTTACCTGTATCTTTTTTATAAGCCTCGGTAATCAACCGCATCCGTTCAATACCGGCTTTGACATCTCCTTCTACAAACTCACCGCCGGCGGAATGTTTCCAACGACATCTGGCCTTTAATCTTTTAGTCCTCTCAGTTGTAGGATTAGCTAAATGCTCATGTACTTCTGAATCCGGAATATTTTCCTCGGCAGGGTTGTCAAAAGGAAATTCAATGACTTTTCCCTTGTATTCAATCGGTTGATGTCTTGTTGCCATACGTACCGCCACCTCCTAATTTATTTTTTCTGAGCAAACTTAGGACATTTGTCGCTCGTCATATCTCCCATTACTGGTTTGGATTCATACCATTTTCCTTTTGCGTCCTGCTCTTGACGGACACAATCACCCTTACCAGGTGCAAAATCATCAGCGCCTTCAGGAATTGCAAAAAAGGACTTACATTGTGAACAGTTTGCCATAAATGTACCTCCCCTCAATTTGATTGATTTGTACTACTTAACTTATAGTACAAAACTCCCCCCCATATAACCGCAAAATACGGTTTACAACGAAGGTGAAAGTTAACCACTTAAATATTAAATAATGCAATAACCATGCCAGTCATGAAGAGGCTGAATTTGGCCAAGTTTCTGAATTTTCTAAAAAGTAATGATGAATATATTCATCATTTTTTTTACATTGTTTAGAAAGTATGGACTCCTGCGGTAAATGCTATTGATGCTTATAACCATCACTGATTACGCAAGGCATCAGTTTCGGAGTACTTTTTCATTTTTTTAACTATAGTAGACTGGTCTACACCCAATATTTTAGCGGCTTTTCGTGTACTTTTGCATTCTCCGTAAACCCGTTCAATCAAGTTTCTCTCAGTCTCATCCAAGATGTCCCTTAGATTCATACTCGTGGGTTCCTTAAAGGTTTGGCTACGATCACCTTCAGTTAGAAAGTCAATATCTATGAGGTCCCCTTGACTCAGAACTACCATCCTTTCGATAGTGTTTTCCAGTTCTCTAATATTGCCCTGCCATTGATAGTAGATAAATCTTTCTACCAACTGAGGAGAGACATTTTTATTTTTGTTATACTTCAGGTTATATTTCTCCAAGAAATGATGGATGAGAGGTGGAATGTCTTCTTTTCTATCCCGTAAAGGGGGAATCCAGATTGATATCACATTCAGGCGATAAAATAAATCAGGACGAAATTTACCAACCTTAATCATCTGCTCCAAATCCCTGTTGGTTGCAGCGATAATGCGCACATCTAATTTGATGGATTTTCGTCCACCTACCCGGTATATTTCCCTTTCTTGTAAAACCCTTAACAGTTTGGACTGCATATCAAAAGGCAACTCCCCGATCTCATCCAGAAACAGTGTTCCGCCGTTGGCAATTTCAAATAGACCCGGACGACCTTCCTTGCTTGCGCCTGTATATGACCCGCCTTCATACCCAAAAAGTTCAGATTCTATAAGATTGGCCGGAATAGAAGCGCAATTTAGTTTAATAAAAGGATGATTAACCCGGTTGCTCGCTTTATGTACGATTCCAGCGATCGGCTCTTTGCCTACTCCAGACTCCCCTAAGATCAGAACTGTAGAATCCACTTGTGCTACCTTCATTACGGTTTCAATCTTCTCCACCATGATGGCACTTCGAATTATGATGTCCGAGCTTAATTGTTCCTTGCGAAACTTATCCAGTTCATTAAAGTATTTGACGGATAACTTTTGAGCCTCTCTAAGTTGCTCCCGTAAAAAGTTTAATTCCGATAAATCACGTAAATTTACTACTACCCGAGAAATATCGCCATTCTCATCCAATATTGGTGTACCGGTATGAACGATTTCACGGCCGGAAGTAAGATGCTGGAAAATGGTTATCGGTCCCTTCTTTTCCAGAACCTTCATTGTAACTGACTCAAAGGTGTAGCCACCTTCAACAAGCCAATTGACATGCTGTCCGACTATGCTTACTTCATTAATACCTAGCATTTCACGACTAGATTTATTGTCTCTAAGGACAAGCCCTTGACCGTTGGAGATAACAAAACCATCGGCGGAAAAATCAAGGATCGTGTTCAATTCGTTATTAATTTCCTTTACAGTCTTAAGTTCATGAGAAATTTGTTCCAGCTCGGAAATATCCTGAAAGATACCCACGACGCCAATTACTTCACCTTTGCTAAGAATAGGGCTCTTATTAACCATTAATACTCTCTGACCAATAACGATTTTCCGAACAAGCTCGGCAACCCCTGTATGCAAAACGCTAGTTAAATTCGATTCAGGAATTATATCTTCGATTGATTTACCAAGGGCTTCTTCCAAAGGCACTCTGATAAGCTGTTCTGCAGACTTATTAATTACTATAATTTCCCCATTTATGTCAATTGCGATTATTGCATTATGGCCTGAGTTGATAATTGCATTATGTTCCTCCATTGCATACTCTAGTTGCCGTTGGAAGGCCTTCATTATGTCTGTCCTGGTAATAATGCCCACAAGCTCGCCATTAAAATCAACCACAGGGAGCCTTCCAACCGGAATCTGTAAGGCTTCCTCAGGGAGGACATCTTCTCTAACAGTGATAACGTCTTGCTTCATTAGTTCGCCGACACTAACCTTCTCGTTTAATCCAATAGCCCTTAAAGCATGGGTCTTTGTAAAAATGCCTACAAGCCTATCCTCTTCATCAACAACTGGCATACCGTCAATTCGACATTGCACCATAATGTCGGCTGCTTTTTGAACAGAGTCATTCCAGCGTAGTTTGATGACATTAGTCGTCATAAAGTCTTTAATTCTCAACAGTATTCCCCCTTGTCAGGATTTAATATGATTGCAATTTCCTAAAGAAAACTTGGCTAGCCCAGCCTTCAGCCGCTGGCGGTAGCCCGTTTAAGAAGCATAGTAAGAGAAATTTGTAGAATATGAAAGATAAAAGTGGTCCACAAAATAAGTTTGTTTATCTAATAATACCACTAATCTGAAAATTTAAAAATCACTTTCTACTATTATGCGAATATTGTTAGGAATGATCATATTAAAAAAAGACAACTAAGGCTTGTGCCAAGCCTTGACGCAAGTCCTAGTTGTCAACTTTTTTCATGCTAAAGTAAATTTTAACAGTGGATAACTACCTTCTATACTTAGCCTTGCCCATTTCATAAATATTATTACCCTTAGCATCAATGGCTACAATAGCCGGTAAATCCTCTACAATAAGTTTACTTATCTTTTCCGGCCCAAGTTCAGGATAAGCAACAACCTCCGCTGACTTGATACACTTTGACAAATAAGCCCCTGCCCCGCCTGTTGTAACAAAATAGACGGCGCCATGCTCCTTCATTGACTTGATTACCTCGGAGGAGCGTAGTCCCTTCCCCAACATCCCGGTTAAACCGTGAGAAATCAGCTTTGGCGCATATGAATCCATCCGATAACTTGTGGTAGGACCTGCAGAACCAATGACTTGACCTGGCTTTCCAGGGCTTGGTCCCATATAATAAATAATTTGGTCCTTAATATCAAAGGGCAGTTCCTCTCCGCTGTCAATAGCCTCTACTATCTTTTTGTGTGCCGCATCCCGTCCCGTATAGATAATACCACTAATTAAAACAGCATCTCCAGCCTTTAAACCTACTAGCTTCTCCTTAGTCAAAGGAGTCTGAATTACTCGACTCCCTTCAGTTACTATGGTTTCCCTACCCGTAAGTTCAACATATTTGTGACGTGCCGCATGACAGTTTATATTAACCGCAACAGGCATACCAGCGAGATGGGTAGGGTAGGTTTCCACAAATACTGCCAATGCAGTTTGGGTTCCACCTAACCCTTGGGGGCCAATACCAAGTTTGTTTACTCGCTCAAGAATTTCTTCTTCGACTTTACTCCAATTTGGATCAGGGTTGTGCTCGCCGATAGTTCGAAGAAGGGACTTTTTAGCAAGAATTGCAGCTTTCTCCATATTACCTCCTACTCCTATACCTACAATTATAGGAGGACAAGGATTTCCACCGGCGCGATCTACTGTGTCAACCACAAAGTTAATTATTCCCTCGATCCCTTCAGAGGGCTTCATCATCTTAATCGCACCCATATTTTCGCTGCCAAACCCCTTAGGCGCTACGGTTATCTTTAATAAATCGCCCGGTACAATTTCATAATGAATTACAGCAGGCGTATTGTCCCTCGTATTAACTCGGTTAAAAGTAGGATCCTCGACCATTGATTTACGTAAAAACCCCTTGGCATAACCCTGCCGGACACCTTGGTTAATTGCATCAGTAATATCCATACCCTCTACATGCATATCCTGCCCCAACTCCACAAAGACAACAGTTAAACCTGTATCCTGGCAGATAGGTACTCGTTCTTTTCTAGCAATCTCAGCGTTTTCGATTAAGCGGGTAAAGATGTTCTTTCCCATAGGACTTTCCTCACACGCCCTATTTCTATCAAAAGCCTTGAGCACATCTTCTCCTAGAAAATAATTTGCCTCAATGCAGAGACGCTCCACAACCGGGATAATTTCATCTGTGTGGATTACTTTCATTTGTCATCCTCCTGTAACGATATTTCTCTATTAAAACGTCGACGAATTATTTCCTATGTTAACCTAGAAAATTACTACTTGAACCTCCAACAAACCATTTCATTCTCTACCATTACATATGTTTCGTTTAAAATTTGTTTTTACCTCTTTTTTTTAAATTATAGATTTTAAAATCAAGGATTAAGGCCTATAAATTAGTGTTAGCCTCAGATATCATTATCCAAACGTAAGACTCCCACTTCAACAAGTGGAAGTCTTACTCCCGTATATATCATCTCCTTAAACCGAGTGAGTTATATTCGGCGTTGCTAGGTATTTAGCCTTATTTGTCATCTATTAGTTATATCTGATATCTTATTGGAAATCAATCCTTAACTCGTCACTATTTTAATCCTTGTGGTCTTTAAGTTTGAGACAAGATATTGCTAAGCATAAAGTAACTTATAGTAACTTATAGTAACTTATAGTAACTTATAGTAATTAATGGTAATTTACCCAAAATGTTAGAATGTATTTTTTCGTTTAATATGTTAATATCTGTTTGTTGTCCAAAACTATTACACCAAATTTTAATCTTTTCATTGTATACTATTCATTTTAAGGGGGTGAGAAACGATTAAAGATCGTTTTGTATAGATTTAGAAGTGAACTCGTTCAACTAAAGTTGAACATCGAGTGTGAGTCTTACGATTTGAATAAATAGTCATATATTAAAAAGTTCCAAAATTGAGAGGAGATATTCTTAACATGAAAAAAACTAAAAAAGTCTTAGCTTCCTTAGCCATTGCAGGTATGACCTTGAGCATGCTTCCCTATAATGCCTTTGCCGCCGGTACCGTACCAACTCGCATAGCCGGCATATCCGCTGCCCAAACCGCAGCAGCCATTGCCGATCAAACAGGCTGGACAGGTACTGCAATTCTGGCCTCCTCAGCTTCTTATGGTATGGTTGATGCTCTAACAGCCGGTCCGCTCGCTTCCTACTTGAAAGCTCCTATCCTTCTGACCGGAGCCGGTAATGCACTGGATGCAGACACTAAAACAGAACTCCTTAAACTCGCCGTAAAAAATGTCTATGTAACCAGTGGAACCGCAGTTATCAGCCAAGCAGTTCTCAATGAGTTAACGGGTATGGGAATTACGGTTACGCCCCTTGGCGGAATTGACCGTGCCGCTACGTCTGTAAATATCGCTAAAAAAATGACGGGCGTAACCAAAGTTGCCGTAGCTAATGGCTTGCAAGACGCACTCTCTATCGCAGCCATCGCCTCAGCTGCCAATGAGCCAATCCTCTTAACGGACAAAGATGCTATCCCTGCTAGCGTAGCAGCATTCTTGGCTACCAACCCCGGAATTACAGCTAGTGATGTTATTGGCGGAACAGGCATCATCAGTGACGTTGTTAAAGCCGCACTTCCCAGCGCAACCCGTCATGCCGGATATACGGCTTATGACACAAACAATCAAATTATCCAAGACTTCAGTTCCTCTCTCGACTTTAGCAATGTCTATGTCGCTAATGGCGTAACTGCCATTGATGCTCTTGCCGGTGCACCACTTGCAGCTCAGACTAAATCTGCTATTGTGCTCACGGACGGAACAGTTCCTGCAGTCGCTACGTTTATCCACAGTAAACTTACTGCTGGCAGTGTAGTTACTGCACTCGGTGGTTCGGCTGTCGTTACCGATGCCGTCCGCACCGGAGTGCTAAATGGTACTCCGACACCTGCCCAAGGGGATTTGGCAGTCTCCTCCGTAAGCGCTGTCAATGCTTCTAGCTTCAAAGTAGTCTTCAACCAAGCTCCAGCAGATACTTCCAAGGTTTCATTTACCGTGCTTAGATCAACAACTCCTGTAACGGTAAGCACAACTTGGAATACTGCTAAGACAGAAGCTACAGTGAGCAGCAGCTCAAATTTGCCAGAAGGATCTTATACTATAGCTGTGAAAAATGACACAACAGATCTTGGAACTTCGACTGTAGCTGTATCCCCACAAAAGATTGCTAAGATCAATATAACATCAACTAAATTATCGATTACTGCTGCAAATATCGGTTATGCGACTTATAATGTCTTAGATCAATATGGAAACGATATTACAACGTCATCTCTTGCTAAGAGTTTAACTTTCCAAAGTGGTGTTGGTACAGTGACAGCCACTAACGGTTTGCTTAAAGTTGACCCAAGTGCAAGTGGCTCAAATCTCATGCAGTTTCCTACAATAACAATTACTGGTTCTGATACAACTTCTGGAGTTTCAACAAATGCTACCTTAAATACGTCTACAGTACTTGGCACTTTAAGCAATATAACCCTTAATAGTTTAACAAATGCTGACGGAAAAGTCTTAACTGATGGAGATACTTCAAGTGTATTCTATATTGATTATACCGCCACTGATATCAGTGGTAATGCTACAAAAGATTATAACCTCGTAGTAAATGGTTTAATCACTAGTACCATCGGTGGCAATCAAAATTGTTTAACCACTTCCAGTTCCAATGTCCTAGCTCAAGTAGTAGCAGATCCCAGTGATTCTAACAAAGCAGCCCTAAAAGTCTCAGTTATCGGTAATAGTAATATTGCTATGGACCTCCCTGTGACAATTACTGCTATGTCTTATGCAGGAACAACTTCAACCTTAAATGCTACCTTAAAGAAAGCGTCATCTGTCGATACCTTTACTTTAATGGTTCCAGCCTATGATATAGCTGTTGGCGAGCAAAAAGAAATTCCTTTTTCAGCTGTTGATCAAAATGGCGTTGCCTTGACCAAATATAGTGATTTATCTGGCATCACCTTTACCGGAGCAACACTATACCCAAATATTGATGGAACGGCTATATTGAAAAACAATGCCCAAGCAACTGACGGCTCAAAGGTCATAACAGCATCGACATCAACGGGTAAATATAGTTCAATCACCATCAACATTCAAAAAGCTGCCAAAGCTGACACACTAGCTTTAGACTCTTCAGTCCTTGTAAGTGCTATGCAAACAAGTGCATCTCAAAAAGTTGACTTCGGATATGATAAAGGTGGTTTATCCGTAAAAGATCAATATGGTAGACTCATTGATATGACAGGTGGTTCCGACACTTACGAAGTTCAAGCTGTATCAAGCAATGACTCCATTGTAAGTACCGCTGGAATCTCAAAGGTTGGCCAAAACCAAACTACAATTACTGCAGAAGCACCTGGAACAGCAACAGTAACCTTCCAATTAGTAGCTATAGCTGATCCATCCGTAGTGATTGACTCAAAATCAGTAACCTTCTCAGTTATTAAGAATGAGGATATTAAAGGGTATACGCTGGATACAGTGTCAACTCCAATCTATGCTAATGCCAATTTGAGTAAAATTACCGGCAGAGATACTGACTATCATGCTAATCCAAAAGTTTATGGTACTACTTCAAGTGGTTCAAAAGTATTATTAGATGGCTCTCCAATCATTGGAGCATTTGTTGATAATACAACAGACTTTGCTATTGAGGGTTCGGTAGGTGCCTACGATAGTGTGAAGGTTATTGCGGGTAAATTAGCCAATAATCTAACAGAATCAACCACAACTTTGACAGTAACCCTCTTAGGTACGGATGGTGCAGTTAAGTCACTAACCACACCGATCAAAGCTTCGACTGCAGCGCCAGTGGCTAGTACTATTATTGCTAAAGTAGATTCATCCGTAAATGGCGTTTCAGTAAGTCCTGATGGAGATACTGTAACAGTCAGTGTAGCTTCAGGAGTCTTGGCTCCTAACAAAGTCATGGCAAGATTTGATGCAGATGGAAGTTCCACGAACCGAGCCGCAGTATACTTCTATGCTCTAGATCAGTATGGTACAAAAGGTATGCCATTAGCACAGATTCTCAAAGTTGCTTCTGGAAGTACTTTGACGGATGCTCAATTTAACGTCAAGCCAGATGGAGTGATCACAGGTACCGGGGCAGTTGTTGGCGGAACAGTTACACTTAGCGGTGTTACCAATAACGGATTAGTAAAAACTATTAAGGTAATATTTAACTAAGATCAGCAAATCGCTAACTAGCAACCTAGAAAAGAGGAGGACAGAATTGTCCTTCTCTTTTCTTAATCTTATCTTCTATATCTTAAAACAGAATTCCTGCAGACTCCAGAGAGTCCTCTAAAAATCACATATCCAGGCTGTTTTGAAAATTTGTCACTGCAGTTAGATAGCTATTAATATCCTGCCGCAAGGTATACTGATCATTTAGGAGCGTGTTTTGCAAAGCAATCATCTCTAGGCTACTCGACTTTCCGACATCAATATTTTTTTGCATAACATCAATATTGATTTGATCAGCTTCCACGGTCAATTTATCGGCTTCAATGGTATTTTCTAAAGTTTTCATATTGTTATAATCTTTTCTCAAATTAACATTCTGCGTAACCGGTAAATTGGCAAGGGTTGCTTTCTTATCCTCGATACTCAGCAGAAGTTGGTCTGCATTTGAATCAGAATAGTAAAAGTCTATATCATACTCAACCTGAGTAATATCAATATCGTTTTTATATTTGGAAATATCATAGTTATTTTGAATGGCCTTTGCAATCTTGCTATCGATATCTGAGTCATCAAATTTAGCATATTGGATTAGGTTTGAAGTCAGAACAACATTCCTATTGAGATCAATTCCCAGATCTTGTTTAAATGTGATCATTGAACTATTGATATTATTTATGATCATTTTTTGATTTGCTTCAAGCCCGCTCTTTTTAGCATTATAAGAATATATTTCAGATGGGATCTTTAAGCCCAGTTTTATCTGAAGGTTAACTTGGTTGATGACTGTATCAAGATTAGCTAGCTGTGTCTTGAGATTATCAGCCTGCTGTTGAAGAGTTAGGATACTTTCATATTCATTGGTTATCTGAACCTTCAGTGCTTTTAATTTAGTATCTCTGTCGTGCTTGGCATTATCAAAGGTCCATTGAGTTCGTAAATAATTTAAACTTCGCTCCTTTTTAGAATCTTCATCTACGACAGTTAGATTGATAGTATGTCTTGCTAGAGCTTGTTGATTTTGTTTGTCCAGGATCAGGAGTTTGCTGTCCGCTAATTTCAACTCACTGTTGCCTGTTTCTATTGCCTTCAGTGCGTCCTCAAGCGAAAGATTTAAAGTTGAATTATCGACGGGTGGCGTGACCGGTTCAGCAGCACCCGTTGAAGGGGTCTCTGCAGTGGGTTGGGTCACACCTTCTAATGCCAAGGTACTGTGAGTGGACAAGGCAATTGAAGCAGAGAGAACAAGGGCAAAAAATGAATAATATTTCTTTTTCAAAAAAGACACCTCCTATTTATTAGTCAGCACGATTTTTTCCATTATAAGGATTTGGATTTGGCTTATTCTTGGACTTGGGTTGGCTGGAAAAACTCATCGATAAAGGTACATAACCGATACCACAGGCTGAATTCATCGTAGTCTGCATTAACCAAGCATCTAATTGGGCATTTTTGTAATTAATGTCCGCTTGAGCTTTGGCTACTTTGGCATCGTCAAACTCTGTTAAGGAAATCTGAGAACTCTTGTATTTGATTTCTGCCGCCTGATAATTAAGCACAGCTTGATCATTAAGATATTTTACCGCTTCCAGGTTCTTCATGACACTTTCCAGGTCTTTGTAGAGCTTGGTAATATCCAGCTGAACGTTGACTTTGGCAAGCTCTAAATCGATTTGGGCACTGTCTATGGCATACTCTTGTTGCTGGATGAAGAATTGATAATCCGTTGGAGTTTCTGCCTTGCTATATTCATAGCTCTTCTTTAAAGTATCGAGCGTACCTTGGGCATTAATTATATCCGCTCGACTGGCTAAGGCCTGGTTGACATAGCCATTTAAAGGTTGTATCTCGACAGCCGGGGTAATGTTGTAGTCTTGCAATGTCGAATATTGTTTTGATATGTCCTCACCCATCATATTATTCACGGTCATAGAAGCCGAGTTATAACTTTTTCGAGCATTGTCATAGCGCAATTGAGATTTTAGGTAAGCTATTTCACTCAATCTTAACTGAGATTGGGAAACCAAACCCAAGTTCTGCTCAAGCTTAGATTTTCTGTAATCGGCATCAAGACCATTCATAAGACCCTCTTGGATGTTCAACGCATAATTTGCTTTTAAGAGGGATATATAGGCCTTGTACGAAGTAAGTCGTACTGCATTTGTAAGCACAAGCTGCCCATTTGTAACCTGTGTCAAAACGTTTTCAAGTCTCAATGGTTGAAGGATAATTGCTTCAACTGTTTCGTATGAATTTGAATAACGCAAACTTCCTTTTGACCCATTCATCATGCCCTTAATATCTACATAATTTTTGTGTGCTAATGTAACCTGTTTATTCATAGCCTGAACGGGTTGAGAATTACTTATCGACTGTATGGCCACTTTTTCTATGTCCAAGGTACCATCTGCAGCCATTACTATGTTTGTTGAAACCGCCAACATTAATGCTACTAGCAAAACTGAGATTATTTTTTTCACATAGACCCCTCCTTTACTTATAACTTTCAGAGCTGACCGTTCGTTCGCCATTGGCCTCCGCCCCTTCGATCGTATGGGCCACCGCCACGGCCCCAGCATCCATAGCCCCACCATTAAGATCATGGACCGAAGGATGGATGACTAGCCAATAGGTCGTATTCGGGCTCAAGGCCACGTTCGGAATCACTTGCACCTCGGATGGCCCAAGGGTTTCAAACTTCTCAGGTGTTCTCTCGCCCGTTTCACTATTAATCAACTCGAGACTCGAGTTATCGACGCTTTGCCAATCGACCGTCCCTGCAAAGTGCACAGTGAACTTCTTATCGAGGGGTACGGCCGATAATTCAGCGACTTGGCGGTAATTAGGAAAATAGAGATCGTAAGGCTCTGATTGTTTATCTACTGCCACTGATTTCTCAAGTTCCCTCCAGGCCACCCAATAATCCCTAGTCCTAGCTTTGGCAAGTGCCTCCGTTTCACCCGATAACATCAGTTCCGCCACTCTAAGCGAGTCCGCTTGCTTAATTTCCAGGTCGGGTTTAACCCCAACCTTATTGATCTCATGTCCAAGCGGAGAGTAAAAGCGGTCAACTGTCATTTTAAGCACACCCCCATTCGAAAGGGTGAACATGCTCTGGACCGTCCCTTTGCCATAGGTCGTTGTGCCGACTAGTCTCGCTTTTTGATGATCTTTAACCGCGGCCGTTAGAATCTCAGAAGCGCTGGCACTATTTTCATTGATTAAAAAAATGACCGGTTGGCTTAGTGGAAGGCCCTGATCCGTTGCCTCGTATTTATCAACTGCACCTGTTCGGTCTTTGATTTGGGCCACTACATCTGGTCCAATGAAATAGCCCGCAAGGTCAAACGCTGAACTTAAATATCCGCCTCCGTTATCCCGCACATCCACAATCCAGCCATTGACATTTTGGCTTCTTAAGCGGTTAACTGCCGTTTGAAATTCAGTCGCTGTATCACTCCCAAACGAATTCAGATCCAGATAACCGATATGTCCGTCTAGCACGTCTCCTGTGACTGTGGGTTCTGAAATTGCTCTACGAGTAACAGTATAATCTTTGGTTTCCGATCCCTGCTGCACACTAATCTGGACCATGCTGCCATCAAGACCCCGCAGGATGTTCACTGCTTCTTCCGAAGAAAGCCCTGCCAGCGATTGACCAGCTGCCCGAACAATCAAGTCTCCAGTTTTCAGTCCGATCTCCTCAGCCGGTGCACCAGGAATCACGGATACCACTCTCACTCCTTCAGCTTCCATCTCGATATGAATTCCTATCCCATAAAAGCGCATATCGATGCTCTCAACAAAGCCCTGGTATTCCTCCGGAGAGAAATACATCGTGTATGGATCTCCAAGACGCTTCAGCGTCTCGTCCACGGTCGGGGCGTTTAGTACATCGGCAGAAACCGGGTCCACATACTGATTTTGAAGTATGGAACGGATTTCTGGCAAAACCTCCACGTTCGAAGACGCTAGAACCGCCGCAGAAGTACTCAAAATTAGACTAAAAACAAGCATAAAGTATAAGAGTATGTGTCTAATTGCCTTCTTCCGCAAAAAACTTGCAAGCATAATTTCTTTAATCTCCCCTCCAGAGTTCTGATACTCACATTGGATTATAGATTCGACACGTAACTGTGATTTACCTTCGGCCTTGCATAAAAAACTTCTTTCCAAGCATGTCAGAAATGCCCTCTTAGCTGGAGCAACAAAACCCTGCAACTAGGCAGTTGTTTTAGCTTACATAATAAGTATTGACTTGGAATAACTTACATATTGATTTTCGACAAATTTCGCGGTAAACTATATACATATTCCACCAAGTTGCGCGATACGAAAGTAGCGCCACCTTTGTAGAATACGCTGTTTGCTTCATCCGATTGGCAGTTGTGGCAACGACTGCCAATCACCTATGCTTCAAAAGGGACTGTTGCAAAACGAAATGAAAGTTCGTTAGCATCAGCCCCTTTTTTAGTATATCAGGAAGTAGGGAAAGTGATGGATAGTTAAGGAAGTAGCTTTTTGGTAATTTCAGGTCCACTAAGCCATCTGTGGCTATTGGCTACTCTTAGTTCGCTTGGATAGTGAATTTCATCTTAACAGTTCCGACCAAGAACTTACCACTTTCAGAAAAAATACTGTTGCTAATCATTAGATAATAGATTTTTCCCAACTCATAGGGAACCTTAGACCCTACAAGTACTTCCCGTCTTTCGTTTCCAATCGTAATTTCGATTGGAATCCATGTTCCCTGATTATCAACGACATAAATTGCCCCTTCAAGTACTGTATTCTCGCCAAGCGGAGCATTAAAAACAATTTTCCATTTCTTATCAGGGAGAACTGAATCCTTGCTAGCCCAGAGAATTCCTCTGAAATCCTCTTCCTTAACACTAACTGTACAATTTGCCGTTTTTCCTCCATCCACCGAAATAGCAGTGATTAGAGCCTGCCCAGTCCCCACTGCTGTTACTATCCCTTGGGCATCTACTTGAGCTACAGAGGGATTATCGCTTACCCAGTTCAGAACTTGATTACTGGCCTCGATCGGTAGGACTTCGGCTACAAGTGTTTTAGTCTCGCCAATAACAAGCTGAAGATCTATAGGTTCAAGGCTAATCTTTTCTACAGATATATAGGAAGCTTTCTTTACGGCGGCATCCATATTAACCACACCATAGCCATAGCGACTGTCTCTACCTAGCGTTCCTCGATCCTCTGCGGTTGTCTCAATAATATTGATTACGTCCTTGTTCTTTATTGAAGGATTAATGGCTCGAAGGACTGCCGCCATGCCCGTGACCATTGGTGCTGAGAATGAAGTTCCATTTTCATCGCGATATGAGTTATGAAGGTAGCAACTATAGATATTTTCTCCTGGGGCAACAACACCAACTTTATTATTATGAGTTGAAAACTCCGACACAGTTTCTGTCCAGTCTATAGACCCTACAGATAAAACATTGTCATAAGAAGCAGGGTAACAATAAGTTGAATCCCCATCGTTTCCGGCTGAAGCCACAATGATCACCCCTGCTTGGATAGCTCTTTGCACAGCAGCGTTCTCCAAGCCGGAATATGTATTGCTTCCCATACTTATATTGATTACATCGACCCCTTTAGCTATGGTGTAATCAATGGCTTCTATAACGTCTGAAATGTAACTCTCTCCGGCATAATTCGCCACTTGCAAAGGGAGTATCTTAACGTCCGCAGTTCCGACAACCCCTGCAATACCCAGTCGATTATTTATTTTAGCTGCAATAACTCCTGAAACTGCAGTACCATGCCCGTTGATATCATATACATAATCGCTGCCAGAAATAAAATTATACCCCCCGGGCATGACACAATCTTTTAAGTCTGAGTGGCTAAGCTCAATGCCGGAATCAAGCACAGCTACGATTACTGTTTTCTTACTTGACGGCATGTCCGTCCATGCCTCTTCAGCCATAATCGTTTTCAAACCCCACTGTTTGGCATAACCCGGATCATTAGGCACAGTATATAATTTATGCTTCCTATTACTTTCTATATGAAGAACAGCATCATCTTTGCGGATCTCCTCAATTAGCCTACTACTCTCCCCTTCAGTTTGCGGATTCACAATCAGCATATCCGGCCCGACACTGACTGTTTTTTTAATTAGAGATTTACTCGTACTTGATAAACTTCTTTTATCCCTTAAACCAGGTTTATATTGTACTAAAATCTCCATTCCTTTTTCTTTGGCTAAATCAGACTCGATCTGGATCAACCTTGAAGTATCGGTTTCAATAGATTGGTTTGCCGCATAAACGCTACATTCTTTATTAGTAAGGAAAATTAAACCAATCAGAAATATAAGCAATACATTCAGAAGTGTTCTACTCACAAGCTCTTACCCCTCCACTTTCTAATCCATAAATATTTCGCCATAGAGTGGATATTTCCCTGCTCAAGAAGTGGAATCCTCCAAATAACGAAACCCTTAGGATTCCTAAGGGTTTTCATTAGTCCCGGTAAGTGCTATTAACAGCACTATCACGGTAACATTGAGTAAGGCTTTGAGCGCAAATCCTGCAGTCACAGACTTTGCGGTTACCCAGAAGATCGATAGTGGAGAGGCCTCGAATGTTACCCCGAGTGTTACCAGTCTTGATGCTACCGGAAAAATAGTAACATTAACGGTGCCTGCAGTTGTTGCCACGACTGCCGATCAATCCGTAGTAAACAGCGTATCCTACAAGGGCGGAGCAGCAGTAGCAGCTTCCGCATTTACAGTCGCTAAGGTAGATTTTACAGTTAGTAGTGTTAGCGCTATTACTGCTACAACAGTTAAGGTCGTCTTAACCGCTTCCCCCGCCACTCCCTATACGACAGCAGATGCAAGCAAGTTTAATGTTTTGGCTGGAGGAGCTGCTAACGTTGTTACTACAGTAACACGTGATTTATCAGATGAATCCGCAAAGACATACACCTTAACCTTAACTAATTCTCTAAACAATACCGAAGGAAACTTAACGGTTAATGGAACATCCCCAGCATCTAAAGTAGTGGTGGGCTCTGATTTTGATTATGATTCCAAAGTACCTACAGTAACAAAAGTAGAAGCCTTAAATGGAAGTCAGATTAAAATCACTTTTAGTGAAAAAATGGATAAAACAACTGCAGAAGATATCTTGAATTACTCAATCTCAGATCCTTCCGGCGCTGTGATTACCGGTAACTTGAAAGCATTAAGCTCTAACTCAAACGCTACATTATCGGCTGATAAGTTGAGTGTAGTTATTACACTTGGCACTACTGATATGCCTACAGGCCTAGCAAACTCATCATTCTATTTTATCACTAACGATGGAACAGGTGGAGCAGCCGCAAAAGATCTGAACAACAATGTTTGCCTAAAAACAATCACTCCTTTTGAAGGTATGGCAACTGCAGATACCACAGGCCCCTCGTTAAGTAGTGCATCATACAATAAGGCAACTTCAGTTCTGAAACTGACATTTGATGAGCCAGTAAAGTTAAACGATGCTGATATCAATGAGCTTAAAATCAGTATTGCCGCTGCAACTGGGACTCCGGTAGCTTTAGCTGAAACTGACTACACTATAGTTAGTGCAGCAACTGCTAATGAAATTACAATCACGCTAACAACCTCTAAGGCGGCTGTTGATGCTCTTACCGGATCACTGACGGTTACATTAGCAGAGGGCGCATTTAAAGATTTTGCAGCAAACAACTCTGTAGCCAAATCAGTTACAGCTACAGTAGCAACTGCCCCCCAAATTCAAACCGCAACCTACGACGAAAAGACCAATAAATTAACCTTAACATTTGATAAGGATGTAAACGTTGCCACTCTTACTGATTTAACCAAGATACAAGTTAAAACCGGATCAGGCATATATGCTGATCTGAGCGGAACTAGTACTGTAGAGACTACGGCAAATGGGACCTCGGTTGTAATAGTGCCAAATAGCCCTAGTTTTAGAGGTACCGCTGTAGTAGCAACCGCAGGCCTCAAATTAAAAGCAAATGCTCTTTCAGATGTGGCCGATGCTCAAGCCAATGTTGAAACAGAAGTTGCTTTAAACTTTGTGAATGACATTGTTGCTCCTTCAGTAGTGTCAGCCAGTTATCAAAATATTACCCATGTCTTGACTCTAACCTTTGACGAAGCAGTTCAGGCTGCCACAGTAGCAAAGGGTAACATCAAGTTTTATGATGCCAATACTGCAGGCGCTGCTACAGCCTTAGGAGATGGAGGTACTAGTGTATCGGCAGTTGATGGCACCACCATTACTGTAACTATTGCAGGTGGAGATATAACCTTATTAGATGGATTATCTTCGGATTCAACCAAATTCGAACTGAGCGCGGTCCAAGACATTACAGGAAATGTGATGACCGCACTTACAAAGGCTGCAGCCACTGGTGTGACAACTACTGTATCAGATTTAGTTCCTCCTCAAGTACACACTGATACTGCTGTAGTAAATAGTAATTTGGTTAAGGTTGTCTTTAACGAAAAAGTTGACCCGGCAACTGCTCAAAACAAAGACAATTATGAGATTTATGTGACTGCAGCACCTGCACAAAAGCTGACAATCGTGAGCGCTACACTGCTGGCTAATGGAACCGATGTTCAGTTAGTAACATCAACCCAGCTATCAGGTGCCGGCTATACCGTAAAGGCAGCTAATGTGAAGGATATTGCGGGAAATGTAATTCTTGCTACCAACAATACCGATACATTTGTAGGATCTGCTACTACAAATACCGCTCCCACAATCTCATCTGCTGTATTTGCCGATGTCGATAATGATGGCAAAGTATCTGTAAACGATACAGTAACTTTAGGATTCAGCGAAGCTGTAAAGTTCATCGGAACGGTATCAGAAGCTGACTTCACCTTGGGTACATCTGCTACTCCGACATTTGGATTGAATGCCGCTTTTGCGACAAGCACGACTGACCCATCTAAAGTCGTCGTGACACTGGGAACTGCCCCTAAAATGACAGTGGCAGGTGCCGGTAAAACCACAATTGACGTCAAAACTGCTAACGATTTAGGTGACTTATTGGATCTAAAAGCCGCTGTAAGTAGTGCAGTAGCCATTACCGGTGATGAAGTAGCACCTTCTATAGCTAAAGCAGTTATAACTGATGTTGATAATTCCAACAGTCTAAATGCTGGGGACACTCTAACCGTAACCTTCAGTGAAGGTGTTGCTGCAACTACAGCAAATCTCGTTGACGGATCTAGTGTAATAGACTCCTTTGGATTGACTAATCTGAGTGCCATGGGTAACGCCACTATTGATGTAATCGATAGTAAAAACCTTAAAATTACTTTTGGTACAACAACCAACTTCGGAACCTTTGCTGTAGGCGATAATGTAGCTTATATTGATGCTTCAGATGCTATCTATGATTTGTTTGGCAATGAAGCCGGCACAGCAGTTAAAGCTTCTGAAGCCGTATCAACAGATGGACCGGTTATTACAAGTGCAGTATTCTATGATACTGATGCTAATGGTGCTGACGTGGGCGACCGCATGATTCTGACATTTGACCGGAATATCGGTAACGCAACAAGTGCAGCAGCTCTGGCAGATGATTTCACCCTGAATACTGGTTCAAATCTGCAGATCGCAGCCGGTGCGGTTTCAAGATATGACAATAACAAACTTGCTATTACTCTTGGAACAGCAGCTACAATCGCAGCAAATCCAACCATCAATATTTCTGCCACTCCTGGAAACGTTACCCTGACTGATTTCTATGGTAACAAAGCCGTACCAGCCGCTTCCCCGGTCACAGTGACAGTTGGAACTGCTGAGGCAGCTCCGGTGTTGTCAAGTGTAACTTATACCGATACCCATGCCACAGGTTCCATTGATGCAGGAGATACTGTAAAATACGGCTTCTCCAAAGCTATGGACAAGAATGCCTTTAATAGCAATGGTAGCGATGCTGACACTCTGCTGGGCGCTCAGGATAATGACTTTGGTACAGCTTCATCAATTGCCTGGAACGAAGCAGGTACAGAGCTAACCGTGACTCTCAGTGCAACTTCACTCGCACTTGCCAATGGTGATGTCTTTAACCCGGCTGCCGGAGTCGTGGATGTAATGGGTAAAGCTGACGCAACCGCGTTTGCTCCATCAGTAGAAATTGTCTTTGCAGCCTCAGGAGTAACATTAGGCGCCACTACTGCAACTACCCAAGGTGTTGCACCGGTAAAACAAGTTGAAACTGCGACAGTAGCAGGAACGATTGGGGCTGCCGGAGCTGGCGATGCCACTGTAACGGTTACTGCGGCCGGAGTTCCCGCGCTTGTTGCCGGCAAGGCGATCGCTGTAGCAGTAGCTAATGACGATACTGCCGCTTTGGTGGCAGGTAAGATTAGAACTGCATTAGGATTAGATGCCGATGTAAGTGGATTCTTTGATATCTCTGGTGCTGGGGCAGAAGTTATTTTAACAGCAAAAACTGCTGCAGCTAATGATACTACCATTAACATTGCAACGATTGATGGTACTAGCGTTGGCTTAACCCCAGCCGCTACATCAGCTGACACCACTGCCGGAGTTGTAGCAGTCAAAGAAGTTGGAACTACAACAGTTACAACCGGAGCATCAGCTACTGGCACCTTGACAGTAAATGTAGCAGACGGTGCTCTAGATCGAAACGTTGCAGTAGTTGTTACGGCAGGCGATGATGCAGCAACTGTAGCTGGGAAGATCAGAATTGCTTTAGCAGCTGATACCGGAGCAGGCGGAGTTGCCAACGTTGGTGCAGGAGGCTACACCGTAACAGGTGCAGGTGCCATCATTATTCTTACCCAGAATGCTGCTTCCGCAGGTTCAAACGTTACTCTTGCGGTAACCTTAGGATAGACATTCAGTCATTGCGCCCAGCATTCCGGTAGCTAATGCTAATGGGATGCTGGGAAAATTGGCCCCATAGACATTTATCATCGTCTATGGGGCTTTCCTTCTCTAATCTAATCTAATCTAATCTAATCTAATCTTTGTAAGTTCTATTGTGCTTATGCCGAAAAAAAACCACGGTTTAAACCGTGGCTATTTCTTGCAACCAATATACTAAAGGTTAGCGACCTTTTGATTTATCAATATCTTGTACTCTTAAAACCTTTAAAGAGCTTAAAATTAAGTCCTATCGTACACACTTATACTTTAAGAAATAGTAGACATTTCTTCATTATTTAGAGTACCTTATTTAAAAGATACTACATAATACGACAAATTACAACCTGAAAATTGTGGAAGTATTCCCTTGATTTGATATTATCTTGAATAAAACGAAGCCATTTATTAAATATTAATTACAAATCTACAATTTGAAGAAGGTGCCTAGATTGTTATTGAGAGAGGCTATAGCTCTATTTAAGAAACACCTAATTATTAACGAGCGCTCACCAGAGACCCTACGCGCCTATATGACTGAACTTGAGAACTTTACCCATTATAACGAAAATCAATATAACGGCCCCGTCTATCTGGATGAGGTAACTGTCCAAGATATTGAAGAGTACCTCCATGAACTAAAGGTCCGTGGAAATCACGCCTCACGCCGCAGTCGAATGGTCTATATTTTGCGTTCATTTTATAACTTCGCCACTCGCCAGGAACTAGTTAATAACAACGTAGCTGCCCGGGTCGACTCGATCAAGATCCAACAAGTGGAGCGAACCTTTTTAGGGGATGAAGAATTCGAGGAGTTAGTATCAGTTATTATGAACGACCTTGTCCGGGTGCTTATCTACACCTTATTTATGACGGGTTTACGGATCAAAGAAGCCTTGGATCTGACTATGCAAGACGTAGACTTAACTGCCAAAGTCATTCGAGTCAAACACGGCAAGGGTAACAAGAGCCGAATTATTCCGATCAGTGATCGACTTCTGCCTATCTTGCAGCATTATATCGCTAAAAACCGGCCAATAAGCAATAGTTCAAAGTTCTTTGCCACAAAAGTATCCGGACAGCTCTCCGCTAGCATGGCTAATAAAACACTTAGGCAAGCAGTAACTCAACTTGGTTGGCATAAAAAGGTTACCTGTCACGTGCTTCGCCATAGCTTCGCCAGCCACTTGGTTCGACATAACGTGAATATCGTACGTGTCCAGAAGCTATTAGGGCACGCTAGTCTTAAGACTACGAGCATTTATACCCATGCTAGTATGGAAGAGTTATCAGAGGCCGTCAATACATTTTAAGTAACTTGTTACTTGAGAAGGAGCAAATTCTCATGTCCCAGCAAAATAATCAGCAAGTCAAGAACGACCGTATTAATCAAGTCTTGAAAATGTTGAAAGAAGGGCTACCGCGTGACAAAATAGCCGACCAATTCGGGTATAGCACTTGGAAGAGCTTAGATATCTATATGCGCAGACATGGATTTACCTGGGACAGTCAAGGACAACTATACACTCTAGCGCTGCCTGAAACCCCACCTAAAGAAGAGTTAACCTTACCCAGTATAGAGATTAACCCCGAAGACGTGGTTAAACTATTTAGCATAGGTATCCTGGATTCGCGTGAAATAGCTAAAAGGACCGGTTTTTCTGGACATAAAGAAATGGCCACTTATATGCTTCGACACGGTTACATATGGTCAGCCGCAGCTTTGAACTATATTAACCCAAATCCTACCACTAGTAAGGGAGACTTGGAAGATAGCGTAGAAAATCTTAGAGAAACTAGAGATGTACAAACTGATAACTTTGCAATGGGAAATGGAACCCTAGCTATTGAAAAGTACAAAACACTTTTGGAATTTCTCTGGAAATCTCGCGATCAATTGATTAAAATCATCGAATCCATGAATACGGAAAATAAGATACGGGTTTATACCGTTCCCGGTAAAGCAAAGACTAAGAGCATTTTCTTATCTGACGGTCTCTCAGAACTTATGTTAACCTTATGCCAGAAGCATAGTTTAAGCCAACGACAGGGGTATGAGGCCGCTTTAGTAGAGTACTTAACAAAATACGGTTATCAAGATAATATCGAACAGTTACTGAATACGAGAGATAAGCTAGAAACGCCTCGCGTTCCATCATAGAACGTGAGGCGTTTCTAGTTTCCCTAAAACTGTATCCAATCGGTGGATTAATTGTCACCTGACAATTGTTGAGAAATTTTTGCTTTATTTGTGCTTAAATTAATTAAATCCTGGTAATTTAACGAATTGCTACTGTTTACATCCGGAATTTGAATCTCAACCGGTTTATCTATTCCTGAAAAATCTGTACTGTAGTTAACCATCAAGTCAACTGTACCCTTGGCATCTACAGTCGCACTTTCTTGTCCGCTTAGGGTATTCATAAGTCTATTCATCTGGGACACGTCAAATTTAAGATTTATTGCCCCACTATTTTTAATAAAATAACCGTTGTAAATAGCATATTCTAACTTTATACCTTTATCACCTAGCAAAGTAACATCCTTCAGTTGATCCATTAAAGTATTAAATTTAGCTAAAAACTCATATTGCTTTGTAACATCAAAATCTTCAAATACTTGATTAAAATCATTTAAGCTTTTTGCTTGATCAGGTACATGGCTCATTTCAAGTATCGTATCCATATATTCCTTGACAAAAGCCACGGCTTCATCGTCTTGCACCAAATTATTGACAGTATATCGAATTAAATCCTTAAATTGTGCATCGTTAAGTTTGATTTCGCAACTAGTAACCAACTTAAGACCATCATCTGTTTGCATATACTGACTTGAATGACCAACTGCCTCAAAATTTGGTTTGAATCGTTGGGAATAGCTAGTTAAGAATTTAAGTTCTGCTTCTTGAAAACCTTTGCTAAATTCCATGAGCTTTGTCATGTCAATATTACTAGTTCCAGAACTATTCATATCAAATGGATTCATGACGATATATTCCTTACTCGCAAACTGGGGTGGAAGAGACGCTTTTGCCATTAGAGGAAGCTTAATAATTTCTGTTGCTTTTGGTGTATTCCCAGTTAAGTCTGTGTCAACCCAAACAGGCATATTTATGTCCATCCCCTGTAAAGCCAAGTTCATATTTATTTGTGATTTGACGGCAGTTTTCTGTTCATTACCACTAGTTTTTATGTCGAGATCGAGTTTCCCACTATTCAGAAACATTGCAGCCGTATCTACTTGCTGTTGGACACTTGGTTCAAAACCTGAGCCACTCAAGTGGAAGGTCATCGAAGTATGCTGCTGCATAGATTTCACAGTTTGCATCTTCATGGCAGCATTAAAAAGTTCTCGCTGACTCGGACTACATCCCGTTATAACAAGTAGTAAAGTCACTGCCAACCCAACCCAAACTAATCTCCTGTTTACTTTCATTCGTTTTTCTCCTCTTCTATCTTGAATAGTGAATAACTTGATTATATTCTTAAGAATATATATTAGCAACAGGTTCTTTGGCGTAAAATATCCCAGATGACACTTGGGCCTCTCTGAGCTTAGATTTTCACAAAATTCTATAAAAATCACTAGCATTATTTTCGTACCCGATACTATTCATGATGCGATTATTATTTGACACGAAATAGTAATTTAGTTAACTTAGTTAAGTTCTTGTGCACAGTTTTAGCACTGACAGTACTATCAATGTAGAGGGTTATATCCTTGTTTGCCAACCAGGAAGCGGAATGCTTTACGATTACTGTTTTCAAGGTGGGATCACTGGTGTCTAACTCTACAGTTACAGGCACTTGTTCCATCACATTGTTGGAGAGTTGCCAGACGGAAATTCCTCCTAAAGTTGCCAAATCTACCGGCATACTAAAGCGAATTTTGGGCTGCCATTCTGGGGTGACGAGGCGCACGACCGGATCAAAGGAGGTAAACTTACTATCATCCGGAGGTTGAATAGTATTAGCGTTCTTGGAAACTTGGTAAGTCGTAAAGTGTTTAACTGGAATGGTTAGAACATCCGTAGCTTCGTCATATGAAATACTAGCTCGGTCTAAATAGCTGTCTTGTTCGCTGTCAGGCACCGTTTTTCCGCTATCATCCAGCATATTAATCTTGATAAATTCTCCGACGTTGTCTGTCTTGAGTCCATTTAGGTTTAATTTCTGCATCACACCGATGGCCTTAATTCCAGCACTCCGGCCACTAAGAAAAGACAAAGAGCCAGTCTTGACATTAAAACTGAATTCACCGCTAGTTGAGTCATAGTTAACTTGAATGGCTGAATCCAAAGCTGCTAATTGATCACGATTGTCGATAATGTTCAGCCCAGGGGTGAAAGTAATGCTTCCTTGACCTCCTTTTGTAAATGTGATAGGAACTTCAGTATTGTATAAATTCTTCAGTTCGGATAGCTGAGGTGTGCTTTCAATCAGCATTTGTTCCGGAACTGCTACTCCTAGGATAGCCGCTTTTTTCTCCGCAGAATAAACAGGCATAGGTGTCGACATGGACTGAAACATACTTTGCAAGTTTGCAGGAAAATTAAGTTTTAATCCAAGGACACCAGCAGGCAATACATTGTTACCTGGGTTGTTAATGAGCGCCGTAATTTCCAAGCCCCCGCTAACCTGTTTCATTTGAATGTCTTTTATGGGTTCCTTCGTTGTATCAAAAGTTTGGAAATCTCGGAAAATACCTGAAGTTACAGTTAAGGTATTAATAGATAAAATTGGTGGGATTTGTCCACCTGGAAAAGCAAAATTAACCTTTACATTTTGGTTATCGAAATAAACGCGATCATAATCTTCATCGATTGCCTTAAACAGGCTGTTGTCAAGAGTTGGTTCAGGGGATGCAGAATCCTGAAGTTTTCCCAAGACTAAGGCCATCACACCACTTGTATCAAGCACAGGAATATAGGCTTCTGCACCAGTTGAGTCATTGCGCAGGATCTTCCAGTCGGCATCATAAATCTTCACGGCAAGTATACCACTTGGCAAGTCAACTGAAGGACTTGGATTAATCATACCGCTAACTGTAAAGAAGCCCTCTGCATCAGCGGTTGCTGAAAGATAAGGTCCAGCGGGACCCTCATGCAAATTATCCAGTATTGTAACATCAGTCAAAAAATCGCCATTGCGATCCATTATGCCAAACACCAGGTTGTCAGTTTTATTTGCTTGACAAGGAAATGGACCCATTCGGAAACCAATCTGCTCGGCCTGCTCATAAATTCGATCGCTGGCTCCATCAGTGAAGGTCACCATTCCCGGTGGATTCTCAGCTAAGGCCGGTTGAGCAAAAAATAGAAGAATTAGCATAGCGAAAAGAAATTGTCCCACATAACGAATTCTGGACATTTTTATCAACCCCTTATTATTGATCTGCAATTAGATAACTGTTCTTTCCTTCCTTCCAAATTTATTCTCATAAATCTATTCTACATACTCCCAATTATACCTTCTTAATCCTTGGCAAAAAGTGTGAGGTTTTACTAATTGTACTTAGCACCTTTTGCTTTATCCGATATAGCTTGACCGTAATCTGGAAGATTGACTGCATTATTATCCGGGCCTAGCTTTGACGTTAGCCCTAGCGCTCCGGCTTTAGTTTCCACAGTCTTAACAATTAATAAAGTGCCTACCTTTAAGCTTTGACCACTTGTACCTTGGACTATAGAGTGAACAATAAACCAATAAGTAGAATTGGGCTTTAACGGTTGTCGAGGGGTTACCTGGATTGCTGTTTCATTAATTGGATTAAAATCGAGCAAGATACGTTCCCCAGATAATGTATCAATTAATTCCACGCTTTGATTAGTTACACTTGACGCACTAACCGGACGCGAGAAAGTGATTACAAAGTTCTTGGCCAATGAAACTTCAGTCATCGTTCCATAATTGCGGTAGTTCGGATAAAGCAGTCTCCAGCGCGTATTTAGTTCTGTTGTTACTATAGACCAAGTTTCATTGCCCCACTGCTCAAAGTTTAAAGTAGGGGACTCGACATTTGATAAGATTTCATTGAATGCCGACCAATACTCGGGTTTACGGGCCTGCCCAAGTTGAATTGTAAAGGTATTGGGTCCTGCCTGAAATTTGATGTCCCCACTTTGGGGGTTAGGGTCCCCTTGGCCCGTGTTGATTAACATTAGTTGAGCCGTTGTCAAAGCATCGGTTGTTGTAATAGGAAGGTCTGGAGTAATCCCGACCTTATCAATCGCATGTCCCAAAGGTGAAAAGAAATGGGCGATTGTCATTTTTAAAGTTCCGCCATCGGAGAGTGGGAACATGCTCTGAACTGAGCCTTTACCATAAGTTCTTGTCCCAACCAAAGTTGCTTTAGCATAGTCTTTAGCCGCAGCAGTTAAAATTTCCGAAGCGCTGGCACTGTTCTTATTTGTTAGGAATATTATAGGCTGGTTGAGGATACTGCCATGATCTGGAGCAGCATATATTTCTGTAAGACCACTTCTACCTTTGAATTGAACCACATCATTCGAGCCGATAAAATACCCAGCAATGTCGATTACCGAACTTACATAACCGCCAGGATTGTCACGTAAATCAATGATCCAACGATTTACAGCGGCTGCTTTCAGCTTATTCAGTACTTCTCCAAACAACGTCGCTGAGTCGCTACCGAACGTATTTAGTTTGATATAGCCGATATGACCATCTAAGACCTCTCCAGTAACGGTCGGTATGTTGATAGTTCGTCTGATAACTGTAACATCAAAATTCTGTGTACCACGTTTAACCTTAATATCAAGAGCACTACCATCCAGACCTCGTATGTAACTAGTGGCTGTTTCTAAGGGCAATCCCGCCAAAATTTGTGTTCCTGCCTGAATAATAATATCATTTTTCTTCAGGCCAACTTGTTCGGCAGGAGAGCCAGGAATAACCGACGTAATTAGCACTCCATCAGAAACAATATCTACATAAATACCGATTCCGGAAAAACGCATGTCTAAAGAATTAATAAAGTTTGCGTAGTCCGTAGCGCTAAAATACGTAGTATGCGGATCACCAAGGCGTTCAAGCATTTCTTCCACACTAGGGGCATTTAGTACTTGCTCAGGAACAGGATCAACATAGGAATTTTGCAATAAGGCACCTACTTCTGGCACAACCGAATCAGACGCATTCAAAATGGATGTACTGCTGAAGAGGAGAATAATAACTAGTATAATGCTCAATAACGGTCCTTTAGTTTTCAATATTAACCCCCCCGATAGAAATATTTATCTATGATTTAGTAATTCGACATTATGTGCCTTTGACCTTTTGTATCAAGGTTAACATTGAAGACATTTTAATATGTGCATTTTTTCGAGGCATGTGATATAATTTGTAGTAAATTATGGAGGCAAAGGCTATACTTGTACTTATCAGAAAGTATAACTTACGTTACATACTTTCAAGACGAAAGTTCCCTTCGATTTTGGATTTTATATGATAAGTTTTATACAAATACTGAAGAAAATATGAGGAGGATAAATAATGAAAAAAGTGATTTGTTCGGGCTTGTTAACATTGGGATTAGTGGCCGGATTGGCTACTCCAACTTTTGCATCTCAATCTGGTTTGTATGTTGGTGCCTCGTACTACTCCATTACTTACCTTAGTACGTTGAGTGTAACTCAAAGGGTAACAATACTAACAGCTTCTAATGCTAATCCGCTTGCCTCCTTTGCCGTAGTTGGTAGCAAATATGCAGTCTTTAAAGATTATGTCAATATTTCAAGTCTGAAAGATGGTGCTGAGGCTGTACTTCCCGCACAAGTTAACGATATCAACACTGGCAAATTAGTTGATTCCAAGACTGGTGTTGCAGTTGATCAAGGAACGGAAACTGATCCGTTTGAAGTTACTTCCATAGAATAGCCATACTGACACCCCTCAGAATTCAAGATAATGTCCCAAGAGTTTCCGCTTCGGCGAGTCTTGGGAGGTACGTGGTGATCTGTGCCTCTATGCATGTTTTACTGGTACCGATAAATAAAGTTAAGCACAGCAGTGATAATTCTGCTGTGCTTAACTTTATTGTTTTAATGAGACGTAAGACTATTTGCATCTGCGTGAATGGTATGTTTTGATAAACTCACTTTAAAGTGTGAAGATAAGGAGGATTTACCGTAGAAATGTAGAAAGATCATAAATAAGCAAAAGAAAGTATAGGGAGAGTTGTCAGATGGCAGAAATCTGTTTTTCGAAAATTGAAGACCGGGAATATAGATGGAAGGGTATATTCCTCTCAATAATTATCAATGTATTGGTTTTTCAAATTGTCTTTGCTTGTAATGCTAACGCTTCTCCATCGATACATCGAATTGCAGGTTATACCCAATATGATACTTCCGCTGCTATTGCGAAAGAAGGATGGTCACAGTCTGATTACGCAATTTTGGCTTATGGTGAAAATTATCCCGATGCCTTAGCAGCCGCTCCTTTAGCAAGAAAATATAACGCTCCCATTTTACTGACAGGAACTCAGAATTTAACACAAGTATCAAAAGAAACTTTGCAGGATCTTAAAGTAAAGTACGTGTTCATCGTAGGAGGAAATGCAGTAGTTTCTACAACAGTTGCCGACCAACTCCGAGATATCGGAGTTGATGTAACTCGTTTGGCAGGTAATGATAAATATGATACAGCAATAGAAATCGCTAAACAACTAGGAGTTGTGCAAGGAATATCAGTGGTTACGGGTGATGATTATGCAGATGCCTTATCAATTTCTTCCGTAACTGCTCTCAGTAATACCCCAATTATCTTAGTGCCCAAAAATTACCTAACAGACAGCATTAAAAGCTATTTGAATTCAAATATAATAAATAATACCTATATAATAGGAAACAACGAGCAAATCAATGAATCAGTAGCCAACCAATTTCCTAATGTTGAAAGAATAACAGGAAATGATAAATACTCTAGAAATATTGCTGTGTTAAAAAGATTTGATAATAGCTTTGACTTTAATAATATCTTCTTTGCCACAGGAGTTGGTTTTGCGGATGCTCTTGCAGGAAGTTCATATGCTGCTCGCAAAGCTGCTCCGATATTATTAGTTGATAGTAGCTTAAATAATGATACAGCAAGCTATCTTAGCTCTAAGAATAGTGTCATCAAGCAACTTAACATTCTTGGCGGAGAGGCGGTAATGCCTTCATCATTAATTCAGGCATATACGGATTCACTGTCGGGAACATCGCCTAGCCATACTTATAGTTCAAGTGAAATCGCTAAGTTGCTTAGTCCCTCAGTCGTTAATATTGAAGTTAGTAATTCCTACGGTATACCTATAGCAAGTGGTAGTGGTTTCATTATTGACTCGACTGGTAAAATTGCGACAAACTATCATCTTATAAAAGACGCTTATTCAGCCAAAGTCAAAACCTACGATGGGAAAATCTATGACGTCTCCAAAGTTTTTTCATTTGATTCTACACAGGATATGGCTCTCATCAAGATCGATGCTGCTGGTCTACAACCTGTTACACTTGGTGATTCAGACAAGATTGGGACTGGAGATAAAATTTACACTATCGGTAATCCTTTAGGTTTGAATGATACAATGAGTGATGGTTTAATAAGTACAAAATCGAGAGTAATTGATGGAGCAACTTATATTCAAATTTCTGCACCACTTTCTTCAGGGTCAAGTGGCGGAGTGTTACTGAATGAACAAGCTGAAGTTATTGGCATAACTTCAGCAGGTACAGCTGACGGACAGAATTCTAACTTTGCAATACCCATTAATTTATTGAAGTTTACTTTAACGAAGGATATTAACTTGACATTAGCACAATTACCCCGCAAAAGTGTAACGAGTGAAGAAAAAGTAAAGATGACAGATGAAGAATTTGCAACGTTCTTAAATAGTCAATATAACGTAATGACCATCGCTGGAAAAACCGTTAGTTTCACTTGGAAAGTTAATGATTATACAATGGGTCTAAGTAAAGTAAATGTTCACGGTATAGTTGATAGCAATGATTATGTAAATTGGATGAATTTATTGAGTACGAACCATAAAGGTGACATTATGCTTTTCTTTGCTAAGTTAAATAATGATATTGTTTTAAATTATCCAGGTGATAGTTTTGCGGGAAATGTTCTTTATCAAAATTACTATACAGTTTTACCCTCCACTCCATTTCCATATGATGAAGTTAGTTACACCGGAAATGGTAAATGGTTCGTGTCACATCCAATAGTATCTTTTTTTGATTTATATACCTTGGGTAAGTCCGATACAAGAGTAACTATTTCTGATAACTAATGTTCAAAAAGGCATTAGTTTTATGCAGTGAGCAACGAATAGTTTTACTGCTAGAAACGCCAGAAGAGTCCCTCGCTAGCGAAGGACTCTTCTGAGATAATCTGTCGAATCCTGAGAGGGTACGAGATCGAGAAAAGTTGACCGGATGGGAGACTTTTCCTGAACATTCTCTTCGTCATAATCATGTCAAACAATGTTATTTTAGACCCATCCAAAAAATAAGTGCCTTCAAGATACATCGAACCATTAGATTGATAGGTACATAGTAAAAGACCCAGCAGTTTTTAAACTACTGGGCCATTTATCTTTTTGGGAGGCAACACTTTTGCAGCTAGTTACGCCAAAAGAGCCCTTCGCCGTAGCGAAAGGACTCTCTGGATAGTTGATATGGCATTCGACAAATTCCGAGAAGTACCAGTCCCCTTGGGGGGGGGAGACCCCCGAAGACGAACTTCGGAGGCCTTTTCCGACCCGAGCACTAATTTAACGGTACACTATCATAATAGAGTTCATCAGGGCAAATATCAACACCGTTTGGCCACTCTATTGAAAGTCCAGCAATACGAACAGCTTTGAAAAGATCATGGTTTTGCAACTCTTTAAATGAAATAAAATTGAAATACGGCTTTACATCGAAGATCCGGCTTTCATCGTTACTAAACGTAACAAGAATCTTATAGTCATCGAGAGTCTTTACATCAGTCGCTCTTGGACGTATAATACCCACTCTATCCTCACTCCAATCCTTTGATTTTTATTAGCTCACCATCATCTCGATACGCTCTCCATGATGCTTTTAACTCATCCGTATGCAGAAGCACCCATGCTTCAACAAGTTTAGTTTGCTTTCGCGGAAGCTCACCAGCTAAAATGTTGCCGTCAAAGTCAATAGACATTTCATATTCATTATATTTCGCATGAACATGCGGAGCACTATGCTGTGATCCTTTTTCAAGGTATAAGTATATCAAGATTCCATAAAATGCAGATATCAATGGCAACTTCGTCACTCTTCCCTTCCTATTTTATTGTTTTCATATGCATAACTATACATATTATACCATTCATAAGATTCCATGTCATTCACTAAGTTCAGCGAACAAAAGAAGACCCGCTAAAAACAAGGGTATTCTGTAAATCCTGAGGATTATATTTTCCTGCGCATAAGGCCAATAATCCAAATCATAGGATTATTGGCCGAACGGGATGTCCGCTTCAACAGTAGTGTTGGTAATAGCACCAAAGACCCAAGAAATCGGCAAATAAAAAAGCCCTCAAACCCGCATGGAATCAAGGGTTCAGAGGCTTGATAAGTTCACATTACATTTCCATTAGATATCATTAGTACCTTATTGATTCTGTAATTAATTATTAGCTTATGGTTCATAAAGGTTAAATTAGCATTTTTATAGAAAACTACAAAACCGTGCATTTCTGAATTAGTGCCTTGGCCTCATCTAAAGTATTGGATCTAAAAATATTATCCCTAAGAGTGGTGAGGGTTTTTAAATTAAAATCGTACTTATTTACAATTTCCTGAAGGATTTCTGAATCTTTACCAAAACGCGTGTTAAGGTATAAGCATATCACCGCTCTAGCTGCACCTTCTTCTCTTGCTGCTTTGAGATTCGATCTTAGATCAAGATTCCATTTCTCCCGCATGTCATAGTGATACCTTTTCTTTGCATCCGCCTTGAACTTTTCCTCAAGTGCAATCACTTTACGAATCGAAGGATTCCTTGTGGCAATCTTCTCTAATGTTTCCCCTTTAGTATTGTTGAAATACATTAACCATTCTTCTAAAGCATTTTCAGGATCTCGCTTACATTGCTTAAATTTAGAGAGTTCCAGATAATGCAGTTCTAAATCATCATTAAGCTTTTGCTGTGTCTCATCATCACGAATGTGGAAAACATGATGATACCGTTTATCCTCCTCAAAGCAGTCATCCTCTAGAATATGAATGATTACAAATGGGCGCAGTTCGGAAAAATAAAGTCCTGGCTCAGGCTGATTATAATACATATGAGTCCAATAATATAAACTCCGTCGATCAGTTAAAAAAAAGTCACCGAGTTGGACTTGAACTAAATAAATTTGCCCCTTCTGGGAAGTTACAGTAAAATTTAGACGATTCACTCTATCTAAATGGCCATCAAATTCGATTTCGTTCTTATCCTCTAACGTAACGAGTTTAATAAGATCGTCGGATGATCTGTTTAACTTCATTAAGAAGATCGAGATCACTTACTTCTAAATTGCTGTATTCAAAAAGATTTAACAATGTACTACTTATTTCCTCGTTTTCTAATTTATAGACTTTCTCTAATACATAGACAATCTCTGAGATAACTTCATTTGGGATAAAAACCTCGTTGTTCTCCAGCAACTCGCTAGCCTTCTCCGAGAAGTCATCGGAGTCATTTAAAAGATACCTCAGAACGATATTAGCATCAACTATTTTCATATTGATCTACCACCGCTCTGGCCCATGCACCATTTTCTAAATTTTTAAGATCCACATTTTTGTATTTTTCTAATAAGCCCCTGGCACTTTTAGGCTTCCGATCTTTGCTTTCTTTTGTATTTCTATTTTCCAATGGAAATATGAGTATCTCAACTTCTCTATTCCTTAAGTTTTCTGGAAGATCAATAACGTCAGCTAATATATTGCTATTTGCCACTTTCCTAATAAAATTCATAATAATTCACTCCCTTCAGATACCAGAACAAAAGGAATACTAAAAATCATTGGCTTCATTAATATATTATACCACGTGACCTTATAGCGTAACCCATAAGCTAACCGGACAAACAGTAATTTTTTTACAGATTCTTAAGTAGTGCCTCAATTTCCCGCTTAAACCCATATTTCTGTAAGTATTCCACTAAGGCTGCCTCCATGATCTCCCGTTGCGTAACATTCTTTTCCCTGCTAAATTCTGCGGTCAGCTTGGCTACTATATCGCTCATGTATGTTGCTTTGGTTCTTGCAAGACCAGGTAGAGCATACCTTGGTATTTTACCGTCCTCCTTCACACCAGATAAGAGTTTATAAATCTCATCCCGTTTCTCATATAAAAAGCGAAGGAAGGGAAGATACTCTTCTATCCCATCCTTCGCTTTTGCAAAGGTCTCCTGTGGTAAATCTACGGCTTCTAACTCATCTGACACCTTACCAACCACTTTGACATAGTTGTTTCTGTAGACATTCCACTCAAAACCTTTGTTTTTCATATACTAGGCCATTTCTTTATGATCTTTGAATCCTTCTTGTTTAGCCACCAACTTGGGGTCTGTATTCTCTTCTTCGAAAGCAGTAATAATACTAACGACCTTCGCTGGAGCGTAGTTTTTCGGATCTTTATTATATTTGTCAACCCTTTTGTTGGCTGAGATGTATTGACCTTCCTTGCTATCGTAGATGAAGTTTTTCCTTCGCATGTACATGTCCATGCTTCTCCAGTTCTTGTACTTCATTTCTTCAGCCACCTCATCCCGAGTCTTGAACTTTAACCTTTCCAGAATCTTTTTAACCTTGGAATCATAAATCGGTTGGTTATCACTCATGATTCTTCACTCCCTTTATAATAGATTAACGGCGTCACTAAGTTTGTTTATATCCTGATGCAAATACCTAGATGTCACAGCAAGGTTAGAATGGCCCAGGAGCTTTTGGATACTTACAACTGAAGCTCCTTTTTCAAGCAAGTTTGTGCCAAAAGAATGTCGAAGTACATGGGCACTTACGTCTTTTTCCCATCCCAGCTTATCGGCAGCTTCACTAATTAATCTATTAATATAGGTACTAGAAACCTTGCCAGTGCTTTCTGTAGCGAAGAAGCGATTTGATTTCGAGTCCCGAATGTTTGATAGGTAGTTGGTCAGAATACAGTGGAGCTTCTCGTTAATGGGAACATTCCTGTCTTTGTTGCCCTTGCCTTCAATAATGTGGAGTACTTTCTTTTTAAGGTCTACATCCTCCAGTTTTAGGTTGATCGTCTCTGACATTCTGCTGCCTGTATAGAACATTGTCTGGACTACGGTTCGAATAATAGGGTGGGGGATAGCATTGACTAGGTCATCAAATTCTGTTTCTGTAATAAAAGCCCTTTCCTTTTGTTTGATCTTAACGGGTTCCAAAAGACTGGCTAGGTTCTTAGCGCAGATATCCTTTTTACAGCAGTAGTTATAAAAGCTTTTGAGGATGTATAAAGAGCGGCTTCTACTAGAAGTGGCGATTCCTCTTTCTTTTTCATGGAGCAGGAAGTCTTCAAGATCCTGAAGTCCAATATCCTCCACGTAGACCGGACCATTGTGCTTTACGGTTACAAAACTGCTAAAGCTATTTAGTTCAAGATCATATCCTCTGATGGTTTCCTTTGATCGTTCAATGAGTTCCATGTGCTTTGAAAAGCTCTTAATTGCCTGATTTAGTAACATTTTTATTCCTCCATTGTGAAATCTACTTATTAAAATTTCTGGTTATTAAGTTATCGCTCACTAATGATTACCTTCCTGTTTTCCTAGGAAAGTTAAGTCTTAAGGGTTAAAAAAAAGAGACTTTTCTAGTCTCTCAAATCACGCTTCCTTTTCTATTAACTTAAGTTCTCGTTTGTTGTCCAAAACTTAGCACTCCTTTCTGGGTTGTTAGTAACGAATGTTAGCTCTGAAGCACCAGATTAGCAAGTCAATTCTCTGTATAAAAAGCCCTCCCGCCGCTATTAACAGAAGGAGGGTATGTGAGCTCAGTTCACGTAGAACAAAGGGGTTGGACCTGTCTAATTACCCACACTTTGACCAATCTCCGGTTACGCACTCCGTGCATCCCCCAACACGTATGAGTTTATTTTGACACACTGGGCATTTGTCGTTCTCGATTAGCCATTCTTCACAAGGATACATACAATAAGCCTTCCGCTTACACTCTGCGCCTTATTAAGAGTAGGATTGAATTTCCATATTACACCTCATTTATCGACATTTTCACACAGCCGAGGGGCCAACGACCAACAGGGCAAGACTTACAGTTTCCTACGGGTGGGGGGTATGCGTTTGGTCACTTTGTTGTGGCATCTATCGCAAAGGGAGACGAGATTGTCCAGTTCTAACCTCATCAGCCAGTCAATCCAAATTGGTTGGCTAAACCTTGTTTTGGCGGGATTCCCACCCGCTAGATGTTACACTCTTTGCTTGGCGCACGGTACGACCCCTGGGGCTACAGCTTATATCCCATTCCCCTCGACAACTGATAGAGAATAAACTGATTTAGGCTAATGTTTTCTTCTTTGGCCTTTTCTGATAAGGCCTGGTGTAGAGACTTGGGCATACGGACACGAAGTTGACCTGAAAAGTCATTAGTTTTACTCGGTTCCGGAACTTCTCGACCTAATTCGATACAAGTTTCAATCCATCCTTTTTTTGCATCTTCAAGATTAACAATACACTCATCTACGGTTTCACCGTCTGACATACAACCTGGAAGGAGGGGGATTTGGGCAAACCAGCCGCCGCCCTCATCTTCAGCGAGCTTCCGGATCTTAATATCATAATCTAATTTCAAATAAAACTCTAATTCTTTCATTCTTCCTCGCTCCTTTCTATTTTTCGAATTGCGTCCAGTGCTTCTTTCACATAGACAGATTTGACTGGACGGGCAAAGGGTATAGTTAGAATTTCTATAAGATCAGGGTGAAAGTACTGGAAATGACTTGTTCCGCTTCGTTGTTTACGCCTCTCGAAACCAAAGCGAGTAATTAACTTTTCAAGGTCCTCGAACTTAACATCTTTTGGATTTCTTACTATTTCTGCATAGAGCTTATCGAACTTGGTCAAACGAATCACCTCTCATATTGATGATACCATATACGGAACCATAGCGCAAGAATATTCCAAACTACGATTTAGTATTCATAAACGCCAAAAGAGCCCTTCGCCGAAGCGAAAGACTCTTCTGAGATAATTTGTCGAATCCTGAGGGGGTACGACCCCGAGAAAAGTTGACCGGATGGGAGACTTTTCCCGAGCACAGGGTATCAGATCCTGCGAGGAGTGACTGGTAGAAGTTCTCTCAAAGCTCTATTGTCCTACAACTACGTTTGCAGTGTATGTTGTAGCCAATCCTGAGTACTTGTATTGTTTCAGCTGTAGCAGTACCAGCTGAGTTTACAGCTCCAGCAATATAATTTGTTAATGTTACTGTAGTAGGTGAAGCGACATATGCATCATAATTTGTAGCTTCGTACACCCCAGTAATCTGATACTTCGCACCAGTTGACGTGCCTGATGGATCCACATTAAAGTTTAATCTAATGTCACCACCACCAGCTACTGTAGTTGTATCACCACTTTCATTTATTCTCAATTCTTCTACAGCATCAGCAGTCAACTTGAATCTTAATGCTTCAGCTGGGATGATAATGTCTGTGGGATCAAGTACGGCATAATACTTTCCATCGGTATCTAGTCATAACCACTTCACTCCCTGTTCTGCCAGTGCTCCTTTGCATTATCGTATATCTTATCTAAAGATAGATCATCAAAGATTTCATCTTCTATTTTTAAATAATCTTCCTTGCTATTCCCTTCAGAATGCCGTATATACCTTATGAATCCAGAATAGCCTAATTCCTTTATTAGAGCTCTCGAACCTTTTTCAATAATTTCTTTATCTGTATATTTGCTCTTTTCATTCAATAACATCAATATCCATCTCCTTTCTGAGAAAATCTATAGGGTTATATAGTTTGATATTTTGAATAATACTTTTCAAGCCATCTCTGCTCTTCGCTACTGTTTTTAAAAATTTATCATCACAAGTTATAAAATATTCACAATTCCCATACACAGCCGATGCAAGATGTAATGCATCCTTGTCTTTAACATTTGAGCATCTGATTATGTCTTTTGCCATTAATCTAATCTTCTCATCGGGTTTTATGGTTTCTTTGCACAAGTCAGAAAGAGATTTGATATGAAGCATTCTTTCCTGAAAGGGGTTGCGACTATTTTCGTATTCTAAGATGAAAGACCATACCAATTCATAATTTTCTTGTTCAACTAGTTCAAACAGAATATCTATCGCCATAGACTCAAAGCGGATTCTCATTTGTGTCTGGTCATCGAATATTCTATTGTAGATGTTCATATCAAAATATATCTTCATCCCTTCACCTGCCTAAATATATTATACCACTTACCATTATATTATAACATATAACCAATCTTTGGAAATAACTTCTTTACTGATTCTTGAGTAAAGCCTCAATCTCCTGCTTAAACCCATACTTCTGTAGGTATTCAACCAAGGCCGCTTCCATGACCTCTCGTTGGGTTACATTTTTTTCCCTGCTAAATTCTCCGGCCAGCTTGGCAATAATATCGCTCATATATATGGCTTTAGTTCTTACCAGACCAGGCAGGGCATACCGTGGGATTTTACCATCTTCCTTGATGCCCGATACGAGTTGGTAAAGATCATCTCGTTTTTCATATAAAAAGCGAAGAAAGGGAAGATACTCTTCTATCCCTTCCTTCGCTTTTGCAAAGGTCTCCTGTGGTAGATCTGCAGCCAACTCTTCGTCTACTTTACCCACCACTTTGACATAGTTGTTTCTATAGACATTCCACTCAAAACCTTTGTTTTTCATATACTCAGCCATTTCTATATGATCTTTGAATCCTTCTTGTTTAGCCACCAACTTGGGGTCTATATCCTCTGCTTCGAAAGCCGTGATAATGCTGACAACTTTTGCTGGTGCATAGTTTTTAGGATCTTTGTTTAATTTCTCGACCCTTCTGTTAGCAGGGATGTATTGACCATCGCGGTTGTCGTAAAGGAAGTTTTTTCTTCGCATATACGCGTCTAGGCTTCTCCAGCTCTTGTACTTCAGTTCTTCGGCCACCATCTCCCGAGTCTTGAACTTTAATCTTTCCAGAATCTTTTTAACCTTAGAATCATAAATCGGTTGGTTATTACTCATGATTTTCTCCCCTTTATAAAAGATTAACGGCATCACTAAGTTTGTTCATGTCCTGATGCAAATACCTTGAAGTCACCGCTAAGTTGGAATGGCCTAGGAGCTTTTGTATACTGACCACTGAGGCTCCTTTTTCAAGTAAGTTCGTACCGAAAGAATGCCTTAATACATGGGCACTGACGTCTTTATCCCAGCCCAGCTTATCGGCAGCATCATGAATGAATCGATTAATATAACTGCTAGAGACCTTGCCAGTGCTTTCTATAGCGAAGAAGCGGTTCGATTCTGATTCCCTGATGTTTGTCAGGTAATGGGTCAGAATACAGTGGAGCTTCTCGTTAATGGGAACATTCCTGTCTTTGTTGCCCTTGCCTTCAATAATGTGAAGCACTTTCTTTTTAAGGTCCACATCCACCAACTTTAGGTTGATTGTCTCTGACATTCTGCTGCCTGTATAAAACATTGTCTGGACTACGGTTTGAATTATCGGGTGGGCGATTGCATTGACTAGGTCATCAAATTCCGTTTCTGTAATATAAGCCCTTTCTTTTTGTTTGATCTTAACAGGTTCCAAAAGACTGGCTAGGTTCTTCGAGCAGATATCTTTTTTACAGCAGTAGTTATAAAAGCTTTTGAGGATGTATAAAGACCGACTTCGGCTAGAAGTGGCAATTCCGCTTTCTTTTTCATGGGCTAGGTAGTCTTCAAGATCCTGAAGTCCAATATCCTCCACGTAGACTGGGCCATTGTGCTTTACGGTTACAAAACTGCTAAAGCTATTTAGTTCCAGTTCATACCCTCTGATGGTTTCCGAAGATCGATCAATGAGTTCCATGTGTTTTGAAAAACTCTTGATTGCCCGATTTAGTAGCATTTTTATCCCCCTTAATAGTAAATTTTTGTATCTGGCCTGTTTGGTGTTGGCGCACCAGCGGGCCTTTTTGTTGTTCGAACATGATTTGGATCACCTCCTTTCATTGGCTTGTTAACCATCTAATACTCTGTGAAGTTTTTTTCACAACGATCGCTATAGAACAAAACTGGAATCCCGAATCTCTTAGCGGCCTCGATTTCGTTTAGCATTCCTTCGGATATCCTAGTCCCAAATACCCATAATTCAGCACAATGCTTCAACAAATCCAACCCAATCTCTAGCCCCAATCTACGATCAGTTGGATCGTTGTCATCTAAAAACTGTGGAAAATATATATGGGGTGCTATTGGCACCACGCCCTGCTCTGTTGCAAACTGACAGTAGAATTGTGCCTTAGCCACGTTGTATTCCTCATTGTCACGATATGGACTGCAGATATATACGTATACGTACTTAAATCGCACCTCCACAATTTATTAGTTTAACTCACCTATCTCAAAGACCCTTGAAATTTCATAGACGATCACCTTCTTCCATATATTGCCTTGATATAATTGACGATAGATGTTGTATAATATATAAAACGCCAACATCAACAAGTTATAAATAACGGATTTCGTTGGTTCAACTAATTTGTTGAATTTAATATGACAGGTATTCCTGTGTTTTTCCACATGTAAATATTGTTAAATGGATTAAGGAGAATAATTAATGTCAGATTTAGGTAAACTTACAAGTAATGAATTAATGAAACTTAGGCAACTCCGAGCAGGTGATTACCTGTCGTCTCTAAGAACTGAGCGAAATCTAACTCAAAAAAACGTAGCATCTAAGCTCTCTGTTTCCTTCCAATATTTATCTGAAATTGAAAAGGGCAACAAGTCACCAAGTGACCAGATGCTCCATGAACTTGCTAATGTTTATAGTCTCAGTCTTCAAGAGGAAGTCGATTTATTTCTAAGATATGGACGTATGCCAATCTTTACTGCAGAGGAATTAGATGACCAAGAGTCTACCCACTTAGCACTTGCAGAATTGCGACGACTCGTTAAGAGCGGAAAGATAACCGACGAGCAACGACAGGAGCTTTATGCAGAATTCGCCAAAGTTTATCGGGATTTTATCAAGCGCGTATTGCCAACGAAAGAAGGGGATAAATAGCTCGTGCATCAATTTTGGAATTTAATTTACAACTGACTAGGATATGAGGATGCAATTCGTCTAAAGGGTTTTAGCGTTTCTCTTTTAGCGCTTTTGGTTGGTGTGATGATTGGTGGGTTTTTGGCAATACGTTTCTACCAAAACTTAGTGCATAGTTCTGCGATTGATAAACTTGGCACTGTGAAATTCCATGGAAACATTATTAGTGTCCAAAAAGCACCTTGGAAACGATTGACACGCTAACTGCTATCATTACAATAAAGCTTTTCCCCAAACGAGTAATACAACCTAGAAATATGAGGAGAGCAAAGAT